>DASUQN010000502.1:0-2867 GCA_036280515.1 Intrasporangium sp.
ACACCCGTGTCCCACATCTACCGAGACAGCACATCGCCCTCCAGAGCGAGCTTCCACCTCGAACCGGCGTTCAGCTCTGGCGCGGGCAGCTACTCGGCAGAGCTGCCCACGTCGGCCAGGCTGGCCCGGCGTTCGCTGACCAGATGGTGCGAGCGGGCGTAGAGCCAGCCGATGAGGGCGGCGAGGACGTCGACACCTGTGACGATGAAGCGGGAGAGGATCGCGACGGCCGCAGCCGCCGGGGTCGGGATGGCCGCGGAGAGGATGAGCGTCAGCAGCCCCTCCCGAGCACCGAGCCCCGCGGGCAGGACGATGAGCAGCATCCCGAGCGACACCGACAGGGCGTAGCCCGTCATGGCCGCCAGGGCCAGGTCGGGGTGCGGCTCGTCCCCCGCCACCGCCTGAGCGAGCAACAGGGTGTGGACCCCGAAGCAGAGCCACACCAGGACGAAGAACGCCACCGCCTTGAGCAGGGCCGTTGCGGACAGCTCGTGCTCGAGGGGCTCGCGTCGCAGCAGTCTCAGCATGGTGGCGATCGCCCGGTTGAGCAGTCGCGGCACGAGCAGCACCACGGCGATGGGCACGGCGAGGAGCAGCCACCAGCTGAAGCCCTCGGACGACCGCCGCAGCAGGAGCGGCGCCGCCGGCAGCCCGACGAGCACCCCGGTCAGGAGGGCGAGCCCGAGCGCCAGCAGACCGGTGACCGCGGTGCGGCGCCGTGGCACCTTGAGGTGGGCCGCGATGTCCGCCTGGACGATCACGGACCAGAGCGACCCGGGCAGGTACTTGCCGAGCTGCCCGACGAAGTACACACCCGTGGCAGGGGCCAGGTGCAGGTTCGAGCCAAGGTCCCGAAGGATGGTGCGCCAGCCGAGCATCGTCAGCCAGGTGCCGATGGCTGCGGCGAGGCTCGACCACGCGAACGTGGCCCACGAGACCTGCCTCAGGTGCACCGACACGTCTGCCCAGTTCCGCACGACCGCGTACACGACAGCCGCCAACGTCACGACCGCGACGACGACTCGGATCACCACGAGCAGGCGTCCCCGGTTCACTCAACGCCTCCTCAGGGTGAGACGGACGAGGCCGTATGCCGCTGAGTCGGCTCGCGCTCGCGCGCCGGCTTCGCGCATCCTCGCGTTGACGTCGCCGTCGATGTCGCCGACGAGCACGAAGCCGAGGGCGTGGGCTCGGGCAAGGACGCCCCGCACGTCTGCCGGGCCCACCGCTCCGTGCGCGGGCGGCGGTCCGATGGGGATCGTGATGACGAGCAGGCCGCCCGAGCGCAACGCCCACGAAGCCTGCTCGAGGACGTTGTCGACGTCGTCGGCGTCGCAGCCGCGCGGGTGGATCCGCACGATGACGTCGAGCGAGCCGGTGTCGACGTCGAGGGTCGCGACGCTCGGATGCGACCCCGTGAAGTCGATCTGCACCGGGGCGAAGCCCACCGCCCTGGCCCACCGGGACAGGATCGACCGCGTGCCCGTCTCGTCGACGATGATGGCGCTGCGTCTCCCGTCGTCGCGGACCCTGAGGATCGCGGCGAGGGCGCCGAGTGCGGCCCACGTCGAGACCTTGTCCAGCGAGATGGGCAGGCCGATGGCCCGGGCGAGCCGGCGCGCGTCGTCCGCCTCAGCCGGGTCGCCGAGCACGTCGGTCGGCAGCACCCAGTCGGGCAGATCGGCATCGTGTATCTCGAGCAGCGGCCGGCGGCTTCGCACGAGCGACCGCAGCCTGCGCGCCGTGCCGACGACCGAGCTCGAGCCCCGGGTCTCCGGGGGGCTCGGCAGCGGAGGGTCCGCCGCGGGGTCGCCCTCGGGCTCCGAGCCGGCTGCGGCGAGCGCCTCGAGCGTGCCCAGGTAGTGCGCCCAGGGCCCGGAGACGTCGGGCGTCTGCACGCCATCGGCCAGCCGGGCTCGCACCTGCGGGTCCCCCAGCCGGCGCAGCGCACCTGCGAGGGCGCGCTCGTCCTCCGGCGGCACGAGCAGGCCGTTGACGCCGTCCTCGATCTGGGCGGAGAACGGTGCGATGTCGGAGGCCAGCACGGGCAGGCCGTGGGCGTGCCCGAGGATGACGTTCTGCGACGCGGTGGCCGACCGGTAGGGCAGGGTCAGGACGTCGTGGTCGGCCAGGAGGGCGGCGAGCTCGTCGGCAGGCACGTAGCCGTCGCGCAGCTCGACCCGCCCGGCGAGGCGGGGATCGGCCACGAGCCGCTCGATGACGTCCCGCTGCGAGGGCCAGACCTCGCCCGCGATGGTCAGGGTGACATCCGGCACCTCACACATGGCGCGCAGGAGGACGTCGATCCCCTTGTACTCACGGATGAGCCCCAGCGCGAGCAGCCTGGTCGGACCGCTGCGGGGCCCGCGCGTGATGGGCTCCCCGCCGGGCAGGTGCGGCGGCAGGTCGGCGACCGAGACCCGCCGGGCGCCGAGCTCGTGGGCGAGGCGGCCTTGCTCCGCGCTGTGGACGAGCGTGGCGTCGACCCGGGCGAAGAGCATGCGCATCAGCGCCGCGTCGCCAGGTCTGGACTCGTGGGGCAGGACGTTGTGGCAGACGACGACGGACTGCGGCCTGGCCGCGGACCTTCCCGACTGTCCCGGCACGGCGTCGGCTGCACGCAGGAGCGCCAGGTGGGCGGGCACGATTTGGGGCATGACGTGGACGACGATGATCGCGTCGACGTCGCAGAGACGACGCCCGGTCCGCACCCAGCTGTCCGGCCGGGCCCAGCTGAGCGCCCTGATGGTTCGGGGATACGGAGGAACCTCCGGCACGCCTTCGGGCACGGTCGCGTCGGCGTTGTGCAGCCTGGACGGGTAGAGGTGCGACCACGACACGAGGGTGACGTCGTGCCCGGCCTCGGT
>DASUQN010000503.1:0-2201 GCA_036280515.1 Intrasporangium sp.
CGCCGCCCGAGAGCTGGTCGCCGCGGTGGCCGAGCCGTTCGCCGAGCCGCGGCAGCAGTTCGAGCACCCGCTCCCTCGTCCAGTCGCCCGAGCGTCCGGCCCGATCGGCGATGGCGAGGTGCTCGTCGACGGTGAGCGGGGCGAAGATGCGGCGCCCTTGGGGCACGTACGCGACGCCCATGGATGCGATCTGGTCGGGCCGCCGGCCGGCCACCTCCGTGCCGTCGACCACTACCGACCCGGCCTTCGGCCTGACCAGGCCCATGACAGTGCTGACGAGCGTCGACTTGCCGACGCCGTTGCGTCCGAGCAGCCCGAGCACCGAGCCCTCCTCGAGGTCGAAGCTGACCCCGTGCAGTACCTCGGACCCCGCGTAGCCGGACCGCAGGTCACGCACGGACAGGATGGCCGCCATCACGACACCTCCGGGAAGAGCTCGGTCGCATCCCCGCCGCCCAGGTACGCCGCGTGGACCTCCTCATCGGCCCTGACCTCGTCGGGCGTGCCGGTCAGCAGGTGGCGCCCGAGGTGCATGACGGTCACCCGGTCGGCGAGGCCGAAGACCAGGTCGAGGTCATGCTCGACGAGCATCACCGTGATGTGGTCCGGCAGGGCGAGGACGATCTCCTTGAACCGTTCCGTGTCCGCCGCCGACATGCCGGCCGCGGGCTCGTCGAGGAGCAGCATCGTCGGTGACGTGCCCAGCGCCACGGCGACCTCCAGCTGCCGCCGCTCGCCGTGGCTGAGCGATCCTGCGGGTGCCCCGGAGCGGTCGGCAAGACCCAGACGATGGAGTATGCCGCTCACCTCCTCGTGCACGTCGGCGCGCTTGCGCGCGGGGCGAAGCATCGACCACTGCGTCCGCGGGCGCCGCTGGACGGCCAGGGCGACGTTCTCGGAAACGGACTCGCGCAGGAAGAGCGACGAGTGCTGGAAGGAGCGGACGAGCCCGAGGCGGACCCGGGTCGGTTCCGGCAGGCCGGTCACGTCGCGACCGTCGAGCAGGACCGTGCCCGAGGTCGGCGGAAGGGTCCCTGCGATGAGGGCGAACAGGGTGGACTTGCCGGCGCCATTGGGGCCGATGACGGCGTGCCTGCTGCCGGCGGTCACGTCGAACGTCACGTCATCGACGGCCTGGAGGCTGCCGTAGTGCTGGGAGACCCCGCGCACCTCGAGGCTGCTCGCCGTGCGGCTGTCCCCGACCTCCCGCGCGGCGGTGGGGAGGGCGCCGGCGCTCACGATGCCACCTCCGCGCGGCGACGGCGCCGAACGGACGCGAGGGCATCTGACGTGCCCGCGATCCCCCTCGGCAACAGATAGACCGTGACGACGAAGAGGACCCCGAGCAGGAGCGGCCCCCGCCCGGCCAGCATGCCGCCGAAGTAGTCCCGGGTGAGGATGACGAGGGCGGCGCCGAGACACGCGCCCCACATCGAGCCGACCCCACCGATGATGACGGCGAGGAGCGCGAGGGCGGCGACCTCGAACCCCAGGTCGCCGGGCGAGACGAAGCGCTGCGACGTCGCCCAGAGCGACCCGGCCGCGCCGGCGACCGCACCGGAGATGACGTAGACGGCCAGGGCGTACCTCGTCGTGCGGTAGCCGATGGCCCGCAGCCGCAGCTCGTTGTCCCGAAACCCCCGCAGCGTCAGCCCGAAGGGCGACCGGAGGAGCACCTGGAGCAGGACGAAGCAGATGAGGAAGACGGCGAGGACGTAGTAGTAGACGAGGCCCTCGTTCACCGTCCCCTCTCCACCGGGTGCGAAGACGAGCGGCGGGATGCCGGAGAGCCCGTCGGTGCCGCGGGTGACCGACTCCATCCGCCCGGCGGCGCTGTAGGTGATCTCCCCGATGGCGAGGGTGATCATGAGGAAGGGCACCCCCCGCGCTCGGACGGCGACCGGGCCCGTCACGGCAGCGGCGACCGCCCCGGCGAGGGTTGCGATGACCAGCTGGACGACGCCGACGGCGGACACGTTGATCGCGACGAGGGCGCCGGTGTAGGCGCCCACCCCGAAGTACGCCGACTGGCCCAGCGTCGGTAGCCCCGCGATGCCCGTCAGCAGGTTCACGCTCATGGCGAGCACGGCGAAGGTGAGCATTCTCGAGAGGGTGGCCACCGCGTACTGCCCAAGCACCCAGGGGACGAGGACCAGCAGAGCGAGCACAGCGGCATACGTCATCCTCTTGAGCATGGCGCC
>DASUQN010000504.1:0-8369 GCA_036280515.1 Intrasporangium sp.
CGGGTCCTCGTCGGGCGCACGCTCCACAGATCGGTGTTCCTCGGTCTCGTCCTCGCCGGCCTGGAGCCGGTCTGGCTACGGCCTGACCTCGACGCGGCCACCTTCCTGCCCCTCGGCGTGAGTCCTGTCGCGGTGGAGGACGGCTTCCGCCGGGCACCCGACGCGGTCGCCGTCCTCGTCGGCGACCCCGCTTACGTCGGGACGGTCGGCGACGTCGCGGGGCTGGCCGAGGTGGCGCACCGACACGGCAGGCCGCTCGTCGTCGACGCTGCCTGGGCGGCCCACTTCGGGTTCCACCCGGCGCTCCCCCAGCACGCCCTCGCCCTCGGCGCCGACGCCCTTGTGACCTCAGCACACAAGACGCTCCCAGCGTGGTCGCAGGCGGCCTACCTGCTCGCCCGGACCGACCGGATCGACCCGGCGCGGCTCGACGCGGCTGTCGAGGCAACCCACACGACGAGCCCGGCCGGCGCCATCCTGGCCAGCGCCGACGCGGCACGGGCCCTGCTCGCCCGGGACGGTGCCGAGCTGCTCGGGCAGCTCGTCGACCGCGTGGCCCGCGCGCGGGCCAGGCTCTCGGAGATCCCGGGCCTCGTGGTCCTCGACGGGCCGCGTGTCGATCCCGCCAAGGTGACGCTCGTGCTGGGCGGAATCGGGGCAGATGGCATCCGGGTCGAGCAGGACCTCATCGCGGAGGGCCTCCCGGTCGAGATGGCCGACCGTGACACGATCGTGGCGCTGGTGACCGTGGCCGACGACGACGTGAGTGTCGGCCGGCTCGGCGACGCCCTCGTCGCCGCTCTGGAGCGGCACCGTGGCGAGCCACGCCCTGTCATCCCTGCGGCCGCGTGGAACGTCGACCCGATGGTCGTCACGACGCCGCGCACGGCGTTCTTCGCACCTCACGAGTCGGTCCCCACGGACGCCGCGATCGGGCGGACGTGCGCGGAACTCGTCGCGCCCTACCCGCCGGGGGTCCCGGTCCTCGCGCCGGGCGAGCAGGTCACGGCAGCGGCGGTAGGAGCGCTGAGAACGGCCCTGGCCAACGGGACCCGCGTCGCCTACGCCGCCGACCCGTCACTCGCGACACTTCGCGTGCTCCGCTCCGACCGCGGCCGCGCGCCCGAGCCGGCCCAGCGGCATACGACAACGTCCGCGGAGGAGACATGAGCGAGACGGCACCGATCAGCGCGACGGACCCGAGGCCGGCGCGGGTCGGCTTCCAGATCCCGCCGCAGCATGCCACATGGGCGCAGATCCGTTCTCTTGCAGTCACACTCGAGGAGCTGGGCGCCGACATCCTCTTCACGTGGGACCACTTCTTCCCGCTGAGTGGTGACCGGGACGGGGCCCACTTCGAGGCCTGGACGATCCTCGCCGCGTGGGCGGAGGTCACCGAGCGGGTCGAGATCGGCTGCCTCGTGACGGGCAACTCCTACCGCAACCCCAACCTGCTCGCCGACGTCGCACGGACGGTTGACCACGTGAGCGGTGGGCGGCTCATCCTCGGGATCGGGTCCGGGTGGGCAGGGCGCGACTACGACGAGTACGGCTACGAGTTCGGGACCGCCGGCAGCCGCCTGGACGACCTCGCCAGGGACCTGCCCGTCATCCGTCGGCGGTGGGAGCGGCTCAACCCGAGGCCGACACGTGACATCCCGATCCTCATCGGTGGCGGCGGTGAGCGAAAGACGCTGCGCATCGTCGCCGAGCACGCGACGATCTGGCACGGATTCGGCGACGACCACGTCATCGCACACAAGCACCGAGTGCTCGACGACTGGTGCCGGCGTCGTGGGCGCGACCCCTTGGAGATCGAGCGCTCAGCCGGCGTGGCCTTCGTCCCAGGGCGCAACCCCGACCAGCGGGCCGACTATGCCGGCAACGCGCAGCGGCTGCACGACATCGGCACCCGCCTGTTCACCGCCAGCATCTCCGCGGCCCATCCGGACCTCGGGCGGGCTCGGGACCTGTTGCAGTGGCGGGACGCGACCAACGCGGTGTGATCGGTCGCATGCCGGATCGATGCGTCGCCCACGAGCGTGGCTCGTTAGCCTTTCGAGCGTGACGAGCGAGCACGCCCAGACCCTGAGCCTGACGCTGACCGGCGAGGACCGACCGGGTGTGACCAGCACCATTCTCGGAGCCATCAGCCGAACGGGCGCCGAGGTGCTCGACATCCAGCAGGTCGCCGTGCACGGACATCTGACCCTGGCCCTGCTCCTCGATCCCGGCGACCACTCCGACGAGCTGCGCGACGCTGCTGCCGTTGCGGCCCACCGGCTCGGGCTGTCGCTCACCGTGCTCGAGGGCAGCGGGGACAACGCGCGGCCGCGGCAGGGCCGCGCCGCCGTCGTCGTGCTCGGCGCGCCCCTGCTCGCCGACGCCGTGGCCCTCGTCACGGCGCAGATCGCCGACCACGGCGCGAACATCGACCGGATCCGGCGACTGTCGCGCTACCCGGTGACGACGGTCGAGTTCGACATCAGCGGCGCCTTCGTGCCCTCGCTCCGCAATGAGCTGGCCCTCGTGGCGGCATCGTCAGGCATCGACATCGCTGTCGCTCCCGGCGGACTCGCGCGCCGCGGACGCCGCCTCGTGGTGCTCGACGTGGACTCGACGCTGATCCAGCAGGAGGTCATCGAGATGCTCGCCGCCCACTGTGGGCGCGAGGAGGAAGTGGCCGCCGTGACCGCTCGCGCCATGGCCGGCGAGCTCGACTTCGAGCAGTCGCTCCGGGCTCGGGTGGGCACCCTGGCCGGCCTGCCTGAGTCGGTGCTCGCCGAGGTGCGCCGGGACATCGTCCTGACGCCGGGGGCCCGCACCCTCGTCCGGACCCTCAAGCGCCTCGGGTTCACGGTCGGCCTCGTCAGCGGCGGCTTCATCGAGATCGTCGGCGGCCTGGCGGCCGAGCTCGGCATCCACCATGCCCGGGCCAACCGGCTCGAGATCCGCGACGGCGTCCTGACCGGTGGCCTCGTTGGCGAGGTCGTCGACCGCGCCGGCAAGGCGGCCGTGTTGCGTGAGTTCGCCATGCTGGAGGGGCTGCCGCTGAGCCGGACCGTAGCAATCGGTGACGGCGCGAACGACCTCGACATGCTCCACGTCGCGGGCCTGGGCGTCGCCTTCAACGCCAAGCCGCTGGTACGCGAACAGGCGCACACGAGCGTCAACGTGCCCTATCTCGACTCGGTGCTCTACCTGCTCGGCATCACGCGCGAGGAGATCGAGGAGGCGGACCTGAGCGACGGGACCCCGACCGACGCTCCCCCGGTCCCCGGAGTCCGTTCCTGATGCCCTCGAAGCACTCGCATCGGCCCACCCGGCGACCTACTGCCCCATGGCGTGGACGCCGCCGTCGACGTGGACGATCTCGCCCGTCGTCGCGGGGAACCAGTCCGACAGGAGCGCGGCACAGGCCCGCGCGGCCGGCACCGGGTCGTTGACGTCCCACCCCAACGGTGCCCGCTCGTCCCACACCTGCTCGAACTGCTCGAAGCCCGGAATCGACTTGGCCGCCGTAGTCCGGATCGGCCCGGCAGCCACGAGGTTGCACCGGATGCCCTTCGGGCCGAGGTCACGCGCCAGGTAGCGGTTCGTCGACTCGAACGCAGCCTTCGCCACGCCCATCCAGTCGTAGACCGGCCAGGCGAACTTCGCATCGAAGGTCAGGCCGACGACGCTGCCGCCGTCCGCCATGAGCGGAAGCGCCGCCACCGAGAGCGACTTGAGGCTGTACGCCGAGATCTGCAGCGCCGTGGACACGTCCTCCCACGAGCCCTCCAGGAAGTTGAAGGCGCCCTGGGGCGCAAAGCCGATGGAGTGCAGCACCCCGTCGAGCCGGTCGACGTGCTGGCGCAACCGGTCCGCGAGCGTGTCGAGGTGTTCCTGGTCGGCGACGTCGAGCTCGATCACCTCGGGCGTCGTGGGCAGCCGCTTGGCGATGGTCTGGGTGATCTTCATCGTCCGCCCGAAAGAGGTCAGCACGACCTCGGCGCCCTCCTCCTGCGCGATCTTCGCGACGTGGAACGCGATGGAGCTGTCCATCAGGACTCCGGTGACGAGGAGCTTCTTTCCTTCGAGGATTCCCATGTCGTGAGCAACTTTCTCGTGTGGGAGGCGGCGTTCGTGCGGAAGTGAGCTGAGCGGCATACGGGAAAATGCTTGTGCCGTATGCCGCTGGGCTGGGTCAGTGCCCCATGCCGAGTCCTCCGTCGACAGGGACCACGGCGCCAGTGATGTAGGCGGCGGCGTCGCTGGCGACGAAACGGACCACGGACGCGACCTCCTCAGGCGTGGCGAAGCGGCCGGCGGGGATGCTCGCGAGGTAGGCCTTCCGCTGTTCCTCGGGCAGGACGGCGGTCATCTCGGTGTCGATGAAGCCGGGGGCGATGACATTGGCCGTGATGCCGCGACCGCCGAGCTCGCGGGTGATCGAGCGGGCGAGGCCGACGAGGCCCGACTTGGAGGCGGCGTAGTTCGTCTGGCCCGGTGAGCCGTAGAGCCCGACGACGCTCGAGATGAGGATGATCCGGCCCCGACGCTTGCGGATCATCCCCGTGGCGGCGCGCCGGGCGCAGCGGAAGGCACCCGCGAGGTTGGTGTCGATGACCGTGTCGAAGTCCTCGTCGCTCATCCGCATGAGGAGCGTGTCACGGGTGACGCCGGCGTTGGCCACGAGGACCTCCACCGGGCCGCCGAAGATCTCCTCAGCCGCCGTGAAGGCCTGGTCGACGGAGGCGGTGTCGGTCACCTCGCAGGTGACGCCCTGCAGCCCCTCTGGTGGCACCCCGGACCGGTGCGTGATGACGACGTTGTCGCCGGCGGCCTGGAAGGCACGGGCGATGGCGAGGCCGATCCCTCGATTGCCTCCCGTGACGAGCACGTTGCGGGGCTCCGTGTCTGCCACCTGCTGTCTCCTTCGTCTGGGGTCGTGGACGCGGCCGGTTCCGGCGTCGCGCGGTCAGCCCGAACCTAGTGGACTACCGATGGGTACGCCGAAGCCGCACGGGGCCGCCGGGTTCATCCACACGCGCCGGGCTTATGGTGGATGAGTGGCAGAAGCCAAGCACCGACCCGTGGTGCACACCGTCACCTCGGCGCCGACCTCGCCCGCGGACGACCAGGGCCAGCGCATCCGGCGGTACCTGACGATGATGGGCATCCGCGTCGCGTGCTTTGGCCTCGTGTTCGTCGTCGACGGCTGGCTGCGCTGGGTTGCCATCATCGGGGCCGTCGTCTTGCCGTACTTCGCCGTCGTCACGGCCAACGCCGTGCGACCGAGCCAGTCCGGGTCGATTCAGCCGGTGACGCCTCAGGCGGACCGCAACCGGCTCGAGCAGTGACGGAGCCGCTCGCCGGCCCGGTTCCGAGGACCGGGGACCACGTGTGCAGCGCGAAGGCATGCCGCGCCGATGCTGTGCACGCCGTCATCTGGCGCAACCCGAAGCTGCACGTGGAAGGGCGGCGCAAGGTCTGGCTCGCCTGCGACGAGCACCAGCAGTCGCTGGCGGACTTCGTCGGCCTGCGCGGCTTCCTCATCGAGGTGATCCCCGTGGGCGCGCTGACCGACGCGGACGGCTGACGGCCGACGCTGGTCAGCCGCCGATCGCCGACATGGGTCGGTCCGGCTGGACGAAGTCGGGCGCTCCGATCCCGTGCCCACGCCGCTTGCGCCACATCTCGCCGCGCATCAGGTCGAGCAGCTCGTCGTCGGTGGCGCCCTCGCGCATCGGCGTGCGCAGGTCAGTCTCGGTGCGGGAGAAGAGGCAGTTGCGCACCTGGCCGTCGGCGGTCAGCCGGGTCCGGTCGCAGGCCGCACAGAAGGGCGCAGTCACACTGGCGATGATGCCCACCGTCGCTGGACCGCCGTCCACGAGGAAACGCTCGGCCGGAGCGCTGCCCCGCTCCTCCGCGGGCAGCGAGGTCAGGGTGAAGCGCTCGGAGAGCTTGGCTCGGATCTCGTCCGCGGTCACCATGTCGCGGCGGTCCCACGCGTGCTGGGCATCGAGCGGCATCTGCTCGATGAAGCGCAGCTCGTAGCCACGATCCAGGCACCACTGCAGGACGTCCGCCACGGTCTCGTCGTTGATGCCGCGCATCGCGACGGCATTGACCTTGACCGGGGTGAGGCCCGCATCCGCCGCAGCCTTGAGGCCATGCTCGACGTCGGCTATCCGGTCCCGCCGCGTGAGCCGCGTGAAGGTCTCGGAGTCGATCGTGTCGAGGCTGACGTTGACCCGGTCCAGACCCGCGCTGGCGAGGCCCTGGGCGACGCGCTCGAGGCCGACACCGTTCGTCGTCATCGCGATCCGCGGGCGCGGCTCGAGTGCGGAGATGCCGGCCACGAGCTCGACGAGGGACCTGCGCAGCAGGGGCTCCCCACCGGTCAGGCGCACCTGCGTGACCCCGTCATGGACGAAGAGCCCGATGAGCCGGAGCATCTCCTCGTCGGTCAGCATCTCCGCCTTCGGCATCCAGGGCAGACCCTCCGCGGGCATGCAATAGGTGCAGCGCAGGTTGCAGCGGTCGGTCACCGAGACGCGTAGGTCTCGGGCCACCCGGCCGAACTGGTCCCGCAGACCGGTCTGCCCAACCGGCCTGCTGATCGCGTCGGGGGGCCGGACAATGGGATCCGGAAGGCGCGTCATGATCACCACTCTAAGCCGGGTAGCGTCATGGTGTGCTCCGGCTCTGGCTCACTCGGCGATGGCTGCTCATGACCGTCGTCGCCATCCTCTTCGGTGTGGCGTGCTGGATGCTCGGCTCGTGGCAGTGGAGCCGACACGTCGAGCAGCGCACCAAGGTCATGGCCATCGAACAGAACTACGAAGCGGACCCGGTGCCGATCGCGACCGTCCTGGCTCACGGGATCGAGGCAGACGCCAGCGGCGCTGGGCTCACCGCCCAGCAGCAGTGGAGCCGGGTGACCCTGCAGGGCTCCTACCGACCCGGCTCCGACCTCATGGTTCGCAACCGCACCAAGGACCAGACGGTCGGCTTTGAGGTCCTCACGCCGTTCGTCACGGACGGACTGACCATCCTCGTCGATCGCGGATGGGTGCCCAATGCCCAGGACGCCGAGAGCACGCCCTCAGCGGACCCACCCCCCGCGGGCCCCGTCGAGGTGGTCGGCTGGCTCCGGAGTGGTGAGCCCGACCTGGGCCGCGACCTACCGGCCCCCCAGCTGGCGAGCATCAGCATCTCGGACGCCCGGGCGCGTGTCCCCGCGCTCAGCGATGTGGACGCCTACGTGGTGCTCGGCTCCCAGACGCCGCCCAGGCCAGCGGGTGAGCACCCCGTCGCGCCACTGCCGCGCCCCGACGAGGGGCTCGGTCCCCATCAGGCCTACGCGATCCAGTGGTGGCTGACGATGCCGGCGGGCCTCGTCTTCGTGTGGTTCGCGATCCGGCGGCAGTCGATCCAGGCGGCTGAGGGCTCTCGTGAGCAGGCGACCGCCAAGCCGAAGAAGGTGCGGATCTGGGACGAGGAGGATGCCTGACACGGGCCCACTCGACGAGGCGGCGGGCGCGTACTGCGCAGTCGACGACACGGAGGAGTCAGGCGGCGGCCGCGGACGATCGAGGCGATGCCCCGGCGCCGCTACCGGGACGTGGCGCCTCGTTGGCCAGGCGCCACGTTCCACTACGCCCGCCGAGACTGTGCCTCGGCGCTAGGAGTCGTCGACCGCCCGGCCCGCGAGGATCTGCTCGCGGAGGATGTCCGCGTGTCCGCAGTGCTGCGCCAGCTCTCGGATCATGTGGAGGTAGACCCATCGGAGCGGCAGCGGCCCGCGGCGGTTCCCGGTGACGATGTCCTCCAGCTCCAGTGCGGCCGTCGCTTTGCGGGAGGCGGCGCACGCGTGCCGGTGCGCGGCCCTGATGCTCTCGATCGTGTCCGCGGGGTCCAGGATGAACGACTCGTCCGGGCTCGCCGGAATCCCGATCTCCGACCGGGAGCGCTTGGTGATCGCCTCGTCGAACCACACGCCCTCGACGAAGACCGCATGCTTGACGAGTCCGAGCAGCGTCGTCCTCGACGGGACGAGCGAGCGCCGGGCCTCCTCTTCGGTCAGCCCGTCCAGACACGCGTTGAGTGCTGCCCGGTGGTCATCGAGGAACATCTCGAGCTGGGTCCGGATGGGCGCATGGAACGCCTCCGGTGTCAAGCTGCGCGGGTCGTTCGCCACTCGGGCAGCATAGGCAAGCCCTGCGGTCAGGACAGCCGTGGCACCACGGGAAGCGCGATTGCCTCCGCGCCGTTCGACTGCCCTCCAACCGGCTCCGCTCCGACCGACTCCGCGCCGACCGACTCCGCACCGACCGATCCAGCTCCGACCGATCCAGCTCCGACCGATCCAGCTCCGACCG
>DASUQN010000505.1:0-3151 GCA_036280515.1 Intrasporangium sp.
CCGATCTGGACAACCCGTTCTTCTCCTCGCTCGCCCAGCACCTGTCGACCGCCTTCGAAGGATCCGCGACCGATGTGCTCATCTTCAGCGCCGGCGAGGACCTGGAGGTCGAACGGCGTGGGGTCGACTCCTTCCTGGGGCGGCAGGTCGACGCGGTTGTCATCATCCCCTGCGACGAGATCGGCAGCACCGACGCGGTGCTTGCGGCGGCACAGGGCACCGCCACCGTTCAGCTCGACCGGCAGGTCGTCGACGCCGGCATCCACTTCGTCGGTTGCGACAACGAGGTGGGTATGCGCCTCATGGCCGAGCACGTCCGGGAAAACGTCTCGATGTCTGACCAGACCGTGATCTACGTTGGCGCACAAGCGCAGTCGTCATCGGGCCACGAGCGCTACCAGTACTTCAGGCAGCATTTCCCAGACCAACCCACCTTCCTCGGCGAGTTCGACATCGGCTGGGGACAGGACGCCGTCGACCTCATCCTGGACCAAGGCTTCACGAGGGCCACGATCGTCACGGCAGCCGACATCATCGCCCTGGGCGCCATCTCGCGTCTGCACGTACGCGGTTACCGGGTGCCGGACGACTTTCGCGTCATCGGCTTCGACGGCATCGGCGTGGCACGCCTCGCCCACCCGACGCTGACGACGATCCGTCAGCCGGTCGAGGAAATGGGACGCACCGTCCTGGAGATCATCTCGACGACGCCATCGCCGGCCGCGCCGCGAACGGTCCGTCTCGCGCCGGAGTTCGTCATCGGGGAGTCGAGCCCACCGCAGGGCCCGAAACGGGAAGGCAGCTGAACCTCGGCGCAACAAAGGATCGCGACCACCAAAGCGAGCCCCGCATGCCGGCGACCCTCCGCGCCCGGGCCGCCACGCCGGGCCGGTCGATGGCCCTCCACGGGCTGCCCGCGTGGCCTCGTCGCGGGCGCGTGCGACCCGCGAGAGCGCGACGAGCACCGTGCGACACTGCACGGACGATGGACGACAGCAGCTTCGGTCAAGCAGTCCAGGACCTCGTCTCCCGCGACGCGGACCTCGCGCGCATCGTGCAGCAACACGGTCGCCCGGTGCTGTGGACCCGCCCGCCGGGCTTCCCGGCGCTCGTCCTGTTCATCCTCGAGCAGCAGGTGAGCCTGGCCTCTGCGGCGGCGGCCTACTCGCGTCTCGCCGAAGGCCTGGGGGGCATGTCACCCGAGCTGCTGGCCAAGGCGAGCCCGGAGGAGATGCGCGCCAGCGGCGTCTCACGGCAGAAGGACCGGTACCTGCGGGCCCTGTCTGCCGCCGTGCTGGACGGCACGCTCGACCTCGGGGGCCTGGCGGAGCTTCCCGACGACGAGGTCCGCCGGGAACTGGTCGCCCTGCCCGGCATCGGCCCGTGGACCGCGGACGTCTATCTCCTCGCCTGCCTCGGGCGGCCCGATCTCTGGCCGATCGGTGACCGGGCGCTGCAGGTCGCCGCGGCCGAGGCGCTCGGACTCGCCGCAGTGCCCGACCCGGCGTCACTCACCGTCCTCGGAGAGCGCTGGCGGCCCCTGCGCTCGACCGCGGCCCGACTGCTGTGGCACGGCTACCTGTCTCGCCGGGGCCGCGCGGAGACCCGGCCTGAGCTGCTTGCCTGACCACTCGTGTGGATGGCGTGGCCTGCGCCACAGACGAACTGAGCCGTATGCCGCTGAGCTGGCTCAGCGGCATACCCCTCGTTGGTCTTGGCCTGGCTCCTGGTCGAGTGTCCAGAACGTGCCACGGTCGTTGTGTGGTCGTCGCGGTGATCCTCCCGTGAAATCTTCGTTTCGAGGACACGCGGCGTGCGCATGCTTACCGTGGACGTCATCGGGGATGTTCAGCGTTGAAGCACTCCACAGGGGGTCGTCATGAGCAGGTCCCGCTCTCGCCGAAACCGTCGCGCGGCCCTCACCGCCCTCTTCGGCTCGCTCGCACTTCTGCTGGGGTTCGGAATGGCCGTCTCAGTTCCGGCTCACGCCAACCCCGCCGAGGCGCATGCGGCCGAGGACAGCACCGGGGCCGAAGTCGCGCACGACCATGGAAGCGCGCCTGCCGCCGACGACCACGGAAGGGCCCATGCCGAGGACGACCTCGTCGGGGTCTCCGTGGACGAGCTCGAGAAGTCGGCGAACCCGAAGGTCGGCAAGCGACCGGCCACCGGGACCGCCGCCACGAAAGCGGCTGCCGCCGAGCTGGCCGGCCCCGAGGTCAGCGGCACATGGGGCCCCATTCTGCCCGCGGCGGTCGTCCCGGTGTTCACGGCGCTCCTGCCCAACGGCAAGATCCTCATGTGGGACTCGGTCGGCGACGCTCCGACTGAGAGCTTCCCGGACCACACCTTCACCCGGGCGGCCGTGTTCGACCCGGCGACGGGAACCTCGACCCGGATCGACGTCGCGGGCTCGAACATCTTCTGCGCCGGGTTCGTCCAGCTCGCCGACGGTCGGATCTTCGTGGCCGGTGGCAACAAGGACTCCAGCCTCAACGGCATCCGGCTGACCCACATCTTCGACTGGAACACGATGGCGTGGACCCGCGGGCCGGACATGACCGGCGAGCGCTGGTACCCCTCCGTCGCCGCGCTCATGGATGGCCAGGCCCTGATCGTCGGCGGCGGCCCGACACTGGCCGAGATCCGCCGCACCGACGGCAGCATCGGGCAGCTGCCCGGCATCACCGCTGCCTCTGGGCGGGTCTACCCATGGTTGCAGTCGAGCCCCGACAGCCGCGTCCTCTACTCAGGACCGGACAACAGCATCCGCCGGCTCTCCTGGTGGGGAACCGGTGCGCAGGAGACGGCCCTCGCCCGCGACGGCATCGGTCGCAGCTACGGCAGCTACGCCACCTATGGCCCCGGACTGACGATCGTCGCAGGCGGCGGCTCGCAGAGCGTCGGCGGTGTCAACATGCCGTACGCATCGGCAAGCATCATCGACACCCGGTCGGGGGGCCTGCAGGTAACGCCCGCAGCCTCGATGCTCAACCGACGGCGCCAGCACAACATGACCCTCCTCGCCGAAGGGTCGGTCCTGGCCACCGGCGGCATGTACGAGACGGGTGACGGCCTCATCAACCTCAGCAAGGCGGTCTTCGCCGCGGAGCGGTGGGACCCCGCGACGAACACCTGGACCGAACTGGCC
>DASUQN010000506.1:0-7487 GCA_036280515.1 Intrasporangium sp.
ACGAGATCCGCTTCTGGGTCGACTACATCAGCGGGCCGCGCATGTCCTCCTACATCCATGACGACGCGGGTGCCACCGGTGGGCTGGGGCCTGGCGAGCTCTTCGTCATCGCCGGCGACCAGAACTCCGACCCGCACGACGGCGACTCCCTCGAGGGCTCGATAGCGGCCCTCCTGGACCACCCCGGGGTCAACACGTCGGTGACACCCTCGAGCGAGGGAGCCGTCGAGGCGAGCACCCTCCAGGGCGGCGCCAACCTCGCGCACGAGGGCAACCCCGCCCACGACACCGCCGACTTCAACGACAACCCGGCCCCTGGCAACCTGCGTGTCGACTACGTGCTGCCCAGCAGGGACCTCCGGATTCTCGATGCCGGGGTCTTCTGGCCGGTCCAGGCCGACCCGCTGTCCCGACTCACCGGGGTCTTCCCCTTCCCGTCCAGCGACCACCGCCTCGTCTGGGTCGTCGTGCGCCTGCCGCACGGGGGCTGACGCCACGCCCGCCCAGCGTGGGCACCCGGTGAGCTCATCGGCATACGGCCAAGGTCGTTTCCTGGGTGGGATCCTGACCCGGGTCAGGGTCGAGTCATACCCAAGTCGGGGTCGATTCAGGCTGATGACCGATGTTTCGGGCTCGCCCCGCCTGACAGGGTTGACGACATGATCACAGTCGACAGACTCACCAAGCGCTACGGTCCCTTCACGGCCGTCGACGACGTCTCCTTCGAGGTCAAGCCCGGTCAGGTGACCGGCTTCCTCGGCCCGAACGGCGCCGGCAAGTCCACCGCAATGCGCATCATGGCCGGGCTCACCCCCGCCACCTCTGGCACCGCGACGGTGCTCGGCAGGGCCTATGGTCACCTGCCCAACCCGGGACGCCACGTCGGCGTCCTTCTCGACGCCTCCGCCCAGCACGCTGGCCGCACCGGCCGCGAGGTCCTCACGCTCGGCGCCATCATGATGGGCGTCGACCGCAAACGGGTCGACGGCATGCTCGACCTCGTCGGACTCACCGACAAGGAGTCCGGCCGGCGAGTTCGCAACTACTCGCTCGGCATGCGTCAGCGACTGGGCATCGCCCACGCGCTGCTTGGCGACCCCGAGGTGCTCATCCTCGACGAGCCGGCCAACGGCCTCGACCCCGCCGGTATCCGCTGGATGCGTGACCTGCTTCGCGGCTACGCGAACCGGGGCGGTACGGTCCTGCTCAGCTCGCACCTGCTCAACGAGATCGAGCGGGTAGCCGACGAGATCATCGTCATCGGACACGGCCGGATCGTCGCGCAGGGCACCAAGCAGGAGCTGCTGTCAGGGGCCGGCACGTTCGTCCGGTCCACCGATGACCAGGCCCTCGCGCTCGCGCTCGCGGCGGAGGACGTCGCCGTCTCGCGGGCTGCGACCGGTGGCCTGCAGGTCGAGGCCGAGCCGATGACCGTCGGCCAGGTCGCCGCGGCCTCGAGCATCGTGCTCGTCGAGCTGCGCTCCGGTGGCAGCCGCGGCCTCGAGGAGATGTTCCTCGAGCTGACTGCCGAGACGGCCCGCGAGGAGGTGGCGGCATGAGCACGACGACCACGACCTCAAACACGGCCATGGCCTCGAAGAGCCCTGCCGTCGTCTCGCCGACCGCCGAGTCGGCCCTGCCGTCGGTGGCACAGATGCCCGACCGCATCGGGGGCGAGCGTCCGACGGCCGGGGTGCCGTTCGCCCGCCTCGTGGGGCTCGAGCTGCGCAAGATGTTCAACACCCGTGCTGGGCGATGGCTGCTCATCGCCATCGGGGCGATCATCGCGACCACGCTCGTCATCATGTTCTTCAACGAGTCGGGCCACCATCGCTTCGAGGACTACCTCACGGCGACGACGACACCGTCGGCGATCCTGCTGCCGATCGCCGGAATCCTCGCGGTGACGTCGGAGTGGTCGCAGCGGACCGGTCTGGTGACCTTCGCCCTCGAGCCGCGAAGGGGTCGGGTGATCTGGGGCAAGTTCCTCGCCGCCATGCTCGTCGGGGTCGCCGCGATCGTCCTGTCGCTGGCGCTGGCCGCCGTCGCCCACCAAGCGGCGATCACGATCCAGGGCTATGGCGGGGACTGGGCGCTCGACAACAACACGCTGCTCGGCGCGGTGCTGTTCGTCCTGCTCGGGGTGGCCCAGGGTGTCGGCTTCGGCATGTTGCTCCGCAACACGCCGGCTGCGATCGTCCTCTACTTCGTGCTTCCGACGGCGTGGGCGATCCTCGGCCAGATGGTCAGCTGGCTCGACACCGCCGCGTCCTGGCTGGACATGAACCGCACCATGAACGCGCTCTTCACCGTCGAGTCGATGACCAGTGAGCAGTGGGCGCAGCTCGGCACGTCCGTCGGCCTCTGGGTCGCGCTGCCGGTGGCCGTCGGCATGTGGCTCCTGCACCGCGCCGAGGTGAAGTAGCCCGGCCCCGGCAACACACCCGGCTATCGACTGCCCACCCCCGCTGCAGCAGGGGTGGGCAGTCGCTCAGCGGGTGTGTTGCTGTCGGGGGACGGTGAAGCCGTAGGGCAGCTCGAGGCGATGGCGCGCCATCAGCTCCGGGTCGGC
Source organism: Intrasporangium sp. (assembly GCA_036280515.1). Lineage (GTDB taxonomy): Bacteria > Actinomycetota > Actinomycetes > Actinomycetales > Dermatophilaceae > Intrasporangium. The sequence goes on from DASUQN010000506.1 coordinate 2,573, forward strand.
GAGCAGGTCCCGGGTCGCACCGTCCGCCGCGATGATGCCGCCCGAGAGGATCACGGCCCGCTCGCAGAGCTCGAGGGCATAGGGCAGGTCATGGGTCACCATGAGCACCGTGACGTCGAGTGAGCGGATGATGTCGGCCAGCTCGCGGCGAGAGGCAGGGTCGAGGTTCGAGGACGGTTCGTCGAGGACGAGGACCTCCGGGTTCATGGCGAGCACCGTCGCGACCGCGACCCGCCGCCGCTGGCCGAACGACAGGTGGTGCGGCGGCCGGTCGGCGAACTCCGCCATGCCCACCTGTTCCAGGGCATGCAACACCCGGGCGTCGAGCTCGTCGCCGCGCAGACCGAGGTTGCCCGGCCCGAACGCGACGTCATCGCGGACCGTCGGCATGAACAGCTGGTCGTCGGGGTCCTGGAAGACGATGCCGACGCGGCGCCGGATCTCGCCGAGGTGCTCCTTGGTCACGGGCAGGCCGGACACCGTGACGGCGCCGGCGCCAGCGGTCAGGATGCCGTTGAGGTGGAGCACCAGCGTGGTCTTCCCGGCGCCGTTGGGGCCCAACATGGCGACGCGCTCGCCTCGGTTCACCACGAGGTCCACGCCGAAGAGCGCCTGGTGCCCGTCCGGGTAGGCGAAGGCCAGCCCTTGAACGGCCAGTACCGGGGCGCTCACGGCGCCACCAGCGCGGTCAGGCTGACGAGGGCACACGCAACAGGCAGTATGCCGCTGAGTGCCCACTGTGCCCCCGTGGCCGTCAGGGGTCGGAGCGTTGGCATGCGCCCCGTGTAGCCCCGCGACAGCATGGCCAGGTGGACCCGCTCCCCACGCTCGTAGGACCGGATGAAGAGGGTGCCCAGGGTCGCTCCCAGAGCCGGCCACTGGCGCACCGACCGGGCCCGGAATCCCCGGGACTCCCGAGCGATCCGCATCCGGCCCAGATCCGCGGCGACGACCTCGGTGTAGCGGAGCATGAAGCTCATGATCTGCACGAGCGGCTGGGGCATCCGCAGCTTCTCGAAGCCGGCGATGATGTCGCGCGCCTCGGTCGTCGCTGCGAGCAGCAAGGACGCGAGGACGCCGAGCGTGCCCTTCGCCAGGAGCGCCGCAGCGGCCTCGAGGCCCGACTGCGAGACCTCCACGGGTCCGATCGCGACGCGCTCACCGGTCGCGACGAGGGGCAGGACGAGTGCGAAAACGACGAACGGCGCCTCGATCACCATGCGTCTCGCCAGGTGCCCGAAGGGAACTCGCGACACGAGGACGGCACAGACGAGCGCGAGGAGGTGAGCGGCATACGGCCAATAAGTGCCGCTCGGGGTGGCGACGACGGCGAGGACGTAACCGACGAGGGCGACGATCTTGACGTGCGCTGGGAGCCGGTGAAGGGGAGAGTGGCCGTGATAGTGGAGGGCGTGGCCGTGCGGAGCGCCCATCGGATCAGCTGCGCTCGGCGGGCTCGACGTCGTGCGGCCCGGGGAGCTCGGTCGGCGTCGAACGGCGGCGGCGAAGCACGACGAGGAGGCCACCCATGACGAGGCCCGTCGCCACGACCCCAATGACGCCGGCCAGGCCGGTGGAAAGCCGCCCCTCCTCGACGCCCTTGGTCTCGTAGTCGGCGAGGGGGCCACCCGCAGTTGCGTGCTCCGTCGCCGACTGGGCGAATCCGGTTGACTCCGCGACATGCTCGAGCCCATCCGGGCTGCTGGACGCGTACCAGGAGAGGACTCCGGCGAGCAGCAGGCTGACGACGAGTGCGATGGCGGCGAACCGACGCGTCGTCATGCGCGCACCTGCTCCCGGATCTCCAGGGGACGGTTGGCGACCAGGTGGCGGGCACCGGCCACGAGGTCCGGGCGAACCGCGACGACCGAGCCCACGACCAGCGCCGTGATGACAGCCTCGCCGACCCCGATGAGGGCGTGCCACGTCAGCATCGCGGTGAGGACGGAGCCGATCGGGAGGTCGGCCTGCCCGCCGATCGCGAAGAGGCCGACGAACATCGCCGCGGCCGCCGGCACGCTGACGAAGGCGCCAAGCGCTGCGGCGAAGGGAACCGAGGACGCCGAGCGCGGGAGAACCGCCCTCGCGGCGCGGAAGGCGAACCAGCCGACCCAGACCCCCACGAGCCCCATCAGAACGACGTTGGAGCCGAGCGCCGTGATGCCGCCGTCGGCGAAGAGGAAGGCCTGCACGATGAGCACGACCGACAAGGCGAGGGTGGCGAGCCACGGGCCGGCCAGGACCGCGGCCAGGGCGCCGCCGAGGAGATGGCCCGAGGTACCGGCACCGACGGGGAAGTTGATCATCTGCCCGGCGAAGACGAAGACGGCGACGAGTCCGGCGATGGGCGTCGTCCGCTCGTCGAGGTCGCGGCGCGCGCCGCGCAGGGCTGCGGCGATCCCGGCCGTCGCGACCACGGCGGTCCCGATCGACGTGGGGACGTCGAGGAAGCCGTCAGGAACATGCATGGGCCCAGTCTAGGAGCAGATGCGACTGGGTCGCATCTGCGTCCCGCGGTGCGCTCCTTCCCATCCTGCGAAGTCCGGAGCATGCTGGTGGGGGTCGGGCGAAGGGCGGCGCTGTGGCGACGAGGACGAGTTTCACCGGTGAGACAGCCCCCTGTGGCGCAGTCGTCGACGGCACGCGCTACCGCGACAGCGACGATGAGGGGATGCGGGTCGAGCACGTCCACTACGGCTGTGGCTGCCAGGACTTCCGCGACGACTTCCACGACGGCAGCACCCATCGCCGGGTGACCCATCACCGCGGCAGGGTCCTGCTCGACGAAGAGCTCCGCGGCGAGTGAGGCGGTGGACCCAGCCATGAGCGCCGATCACGACGTCCTCGTCATCGGAGGCGGTGGCGCGGGCCTCCGGGCAGCCATCGCGATCGCGGAGACGGATCCCGCGCTCCGCGTCGCGATCGTGTCGAAGGTCTACCCGATGCGCAGCCACACGGTCTCAGCCGAAGGTGGCGCTGCGGGGGCGGTCGCAGACGACGACAGCCTGGACGAGCATGCCTACGACACCATCTCCGGGAGCGACTGGCTGTGCGACCAGGACGCGGTGGAGGCCTTCGTGGCGGAGGCACCCCGCGAGCTGCTGCAGCTGGAGCACTGGGGCTGCCCATGGAGCCGGCAGCCGGACGGCCACATCGCGGTACGCGCGTTCGGTGGCATGAAGAAGAAGCGGACCTGGTTCGCCGCCGACAAGACCGGCTTCCACATGCTGCACACGCTGTTCCAGACGTCGCTGAAGCACTCGGAGGTCGCCCGGTACGACGAGTGGTTCGTGACCCAGCTGCTCGTCGACGAGGGCCGCGTGCAGGGAGTCGTCGCCCTGGAGCTGGCGACGGGTCGGATCGCACCCATCACCGCCAAGGCGGTCATTCTCGCGGGCGGTGGCTGTGGACGCGTGTTCCCGTTCACCACCAACGCGAACATCAACACCGGTGACGGCATGGCCCTGGCATGGCGTGCCGGGGTGCCGCTCAAGGACATGGAGTTCGTGCAGTACCACCCGACCGGACTGCCCTTCACCGGAATCCTCATCACCGAGGCCGCCCGCGCGGAGGGCGGCTGGTTGTTGAACAAGGATGGCTACCGCTACCTGCAGGACTACGACCTCGGCACTCCCACCCCCGAGCCGGTGATGCGCAGCATGGAGCTCGGCCCGCGCGACCGCCTCTCGCAGGCGTTCGTCCACGAGGAGGAGAAGGGCCGGACGATCGACTCGCCCTATGGATCCGTCGTGCACCTCGACCTGCGGCACCTTGGCGAGAAGCTGATCGACACCAAGCTGCCCTTCGTGCGCGAGCTGTGCCTCAAGTACGAGAACATCGACCCGGTTCGCGAGCTCGTGCCGGTGCGACCGGTGGTGCACTACATGATGGGCGGGATCCACACCGACATCGACGGGGCGACGCCGCTCGCGGGTCTCTACGCCGCGGGCGAGGTCGCCTGCGTCAGCATCAACGGCGCCAACCGCCTGGGCTCCAACTCCCTGCCCGAGTGCCTGGTCTTCGGTGCGCGCGCCGGCCGCGCGGCCGCCCGGTATGCCGCAGGGGCGCCCGACCCCGGGACCTTCGTGGACGCGCAGGCACGGGACGAGGAACGTCGACTCACGAGTGGGCTGCGGGACCGAGCCGACGGTCGTGAGTCGATCGCCGACCTGCGGACCGGAATGCAGCAGACGATGGAGGACAGCGCCGGCATCTTCCGGACCGAGGGCTCCCTCGTCAAGGGCGCGGCCACGTTGCGGGAGCTGCAGGAGCGGTCCGAGTCGATGGCGATCGACGATCACAGCCGAGCCTTCAACACCCAGGTCGTGGCCGCTCTGGAGCTGTCCAACATGCTCGACGTGGCCGAGGCGATCATCGCGGCGTCGCTCAGGCGCGAGGAGTCCCGGGGGGCCCACCAGCGCCTCGACTTCCCGGACCGCGACGACGAGCACTACCTCGCGCACTCGCTCGTCCATCTCGGCGAGGCGGGCGCACACCGGGTCGAGTACCTGCCCGTGACCCTCACCCGGTGGCCACCCGGAGAACGCGTCTATGGGAGGTGAGCGATGGCTGACACGATCACGCTCGAGGTGATGCGCTACCGGCCGGACCGCGAGCACGAGCCGACCGTCCAGGAGTACGAGGTCCCGTTGCGCCGGGACTGGGCGGTGCTCGACGGCCTGAACCACGTCAAGGACAACCTCGACGGGAGCCTGTCCTTCCGGTGGTCGTGCCGCATGGGCATCTGCGGGAGCTGCGGGATGACCGTCAACGGCGACCCTCGGCTGACCTGCGCGACGTTCCTCGTGGACTACGCCCCCGGACCGGTCCGCGTCGAGCCGCTCGCCAACTTCCCCGTCATCCGAGACCTCGTCGTCGACATCGGCGACTTCATGCGCAAGCTGCCCCAGGTCAG
>DASUQN010000507.1:0-3168 GCA_036280515.1 Intrasporangium sp.
GGCGCCATCTTCGGTGGCCTCGCCGGGGTGCTCTTCGCCGTGCACCAGACGGCGATCTCGCCACCGAGCTTCAACTTCCTGTGGTCGGCGCTCATCCTGATGGCCGTCGTGCTCGGTGGGATGGGTTCGACCCCGGGCGTCGTCGTCGGCGCCGTCCTCATCTCGCTCACGCCTGAGCTGCTCCGGGGCGCCGAGAACTGGCGCTACCTCATCTTCGGCGTCCTCCTGATCATCGTGATGATCTTCCGTCCGCAGGGCATCTGGCCGCACCGCGTCGAGGAGAAGCCGTCTCGGATCGAACGCCGGCGAGCCAAGCTGGGCGCCGGGCGTCCTGCGAAGGAGGGGGCGCCGTGAGTGCGACCACGCTGCTCGACGTGACCGACATGACCGTGCGTTTCGGTGGTGTGACGGCAGTCGACGGGCTCAACTTCTCCGTCAGGAGCGGCGAGGTCCTGTCAGTCATCGGTCCCAACGGCGCCGGCAAGACGAGCGCGTTCAACTGCATCACCGGCTTCTACAGGCCGTCGCAGGGACAGATCGTCTTCGACGGCCACGAGATCACCAGGAAGCGCCCCGCGCTCATCGCCGCGCGCGGTGTGGCCAGGACGTTCCAGAACTTGCGCCTCTTCGGGGAGCTGAGTGTGCTGGACAACGTCCGGGCCGGCATGCACGTCCGGATCCGCCAGCACGCCTTCGACGCCATCCTGCACACCCCGCGCTACCACCGCAGCGAGCAGGAGGCTACCGACGAGGCACACCGCTGGCTCGATTTCGTCGGTTCCAGGGGCAGCCGCGTCCACGAGGTGCGCAACCTGCCCTACGGCGAGCAGCGCAGGGTCGAGATCGCCCGCGCCCTGGCCCGTGAGCCGAAGATGCTCCTGCTCGACGAGCCCGCGGCGGGACTCAACCATGGCGAGAAGGAAGCATTGCTCGGCCTCCTCCGTCGGATCAGCGACCTCGGCACTGCTGTCGTCCTCATCGAGCACGACATGGGCCTGGTCATGGACGTCTCCGAGCGGATCGTCGTGCTCAACTTCGGCAAGGAGATCGCTGACGGCACGCCGCGCGAGATCCGGACCAACCCAGCCGTCATCGAGGCCTATCTCGGCGCCGCGGACGCGGAGGCCCGGGCCGAGGCCGAGTACGTCGCCCACCACTCCGATGCCGAGATCCTGGGCGAGGACACCGCGGAAGGGGCCGAACGATGAGCACCGTCCTCACGGTCGAGGACCTCGTCGTCCACTACGGCAAGGTCGAGGCGCTGCGCGGGTTGAGCCTCACGGTCGGGGAGCGCGAGACCGTCTCCCTGCTCGGCAACAACGGAGCCGGCAAGTCGACCACGGTCTCGACCATCTCGGGCGTCGTCCGACCGGTCTCCGGGCGGATCACCGCCTTCGGCCAGGACATCACCAGAGCCAAGCCGTGGGACCTCGTCGAGATGGGGATCGTCCAGGTCCCCGAGGGACGGCGGATCTTCTCACGCCTGACCGTCCACGAGAACCTGCAGGTCGGCGGCTACACCGTCAGCGACTCCAGGCTCATCGAGCAGCGCATCGCCGAGGTCTACGACATCTTGCCCCGCCTCAAGGAGCGGCGCGCCCAGCAGGGCGGCACGCTCTCCGGCGGGGAGCAGCAGATGCTTGCCATCGGCCGTGCGATGATCGCGTCGCCACGGCTGCTCATGCTCGACGAGCCGTCGATGGGGCTCGCGCCCCTGATGGTCGCCCAGGTCATGGACGTCGTCCGGTCGATCAACGAGCAGGGCACGGCCGTCCTGCTCATCGAGCAGAATGCCCGTTCAGCACTCAAGGTCGCCTCGCGGGGCTACGTCATCGATTCTGGTGTCGTGACCATCGAGGGAAGCGCGGACGAGTTGAGCGCCGATCCCCGAGTCGTGGAGGCCTACCTTGGCGCCTGAGAATGCCCCGCCCAACCCGGAGTTCGTCACCGAGGACTACCACACCGGCGGCGAGCCGTTCCGGATCGTCGCCCCTGGGGCGGTCCCGCTCGAGGGCGACACCATCGCCGACAAGCGCGTGCGCGCCATCGCCAGTGACAAGGTGCAGGCCGCTCGAGCGCTGCTCTGCTCCGAACCGCGCGGACACGCGGACATGTACGGCGGGTTCGTCACCGACCCCGACGACCACGGCGCCGACCTCGGAGTCCTCTTCTGGCACAAGGATGGGTTCTCGACGGCGTGCGGTCACGGCACCATCGCGCTCGGTGTGTGGGCCGTCGAGACCGGTCGGGTGCCAGCTCAGGAGAGCGGATCACGCGACATCCGTATCGACGTCCCGTCGGGGCGGGTCACCGCGCGGGTCAACTTCCGCGACGGACGCGTCGAGAGCGTCTCGTTCGTCAACGTCCCGAGCTGGGTCCACGACCGCGGTGTCGACGTGGTGACCTCCAGCAGGGCGGTACAGTGCGACATCGCCTTCGGCGGGGCCATGTATGCCGTTGTGCCGGCTGCCGCTCTCGGCCTGCAGATCCGCGCGCAGGACCTTCCGGACATCATCAGGACCGGCCGGGAGATCCGCGACGCCCTCAATGCACTTGGTGCGGCGCAGCACCCGTCGGACCCGCGGCTCTCCGGTGTCTACGGGACGATCTTCCACGAGGACGTCGACGAGGCGGCTGCCCGCGAGCCCTTCGAGGGGCTCTCGGCCGACGGCGTGGTCCACCAGCGCAACGTCGTCGTCTTCGCCGACGGAGAGGTTGACCGGTCACCCTGCGGCTCCGGGACAGCGGCGCGCGTCGCGATGCTCGCGGCCGAGGGCTGGCTCCGGGAGGGTGAGACGTTCGTCCACGACTCCATCGTCGGCAGCCGGTTCCGGGCCGGGATCGTCTCACGCACCGTCGTCGATGGCCACGACGCCGTCGTCCCCGAGGTCACGGGGACGGCTCACCGAGTCGGGACGAGCAGCTTCACGGTCGACCCGCGGGACGCGCTCGTGCCTGGCTTCGTGCTTCGCTGAAGCGACGGCGCTCAACGATCGAGAGGTGATGGCGATGCCGGGGAAGGTACGCGACGAGGTCCTGGTCCTGCCGAGCTTCGACAACCGGGCCAACCTGCGCCAGCAGGTCGCGGAGGCGTTGCGGTCGTTGCTCATCACCGGGCAGATGCGGCCCGGGCGGGTCTACTCGGCGCCCAAGCTCGCGGCGCAGTTC
>DASUQN010000508.1:0-9041 GCA_036280515.1 Intrasporangium sp.
CGAGCATGCCGCGGACCTCGAGCAGCTGACGGAGCTGATGGTCTATGACCACAACAGGAACCCGAGCAGGTACTCGGTGGTCCTGGTCTCGGAGGGCGCGAGCCTGAGATCGCACGAGGGGATGAGCTTCGAGGGCGAAGAGACGGACATGTTCGGTCACCGCAAGCTGGGTGGTGTCGGCGACAAGGTCGCGTCGGCGCTGAAGGAGTTCTCGCCTCGGTACAACGACGGCAGGCGCATCGATGTGGTCAACCAGCGACTCGGATACCTGGTTCGGTCAGGGGATCCCGATGCGCTGGACTCGATCGTGCCGATGGCGTTCGGCAACCTCGCGCTCGACCTGATTCACCGCAAGCAGTTCGGCCGCCTCGTGAGCATTCACCGCGGGTTCTACGACAGCGTGCCCATCGCCAGCGTCACCTCCGAGAAGAAGGTGGTCGCGGTGGAGAAGTACTACAACCGGGACCGCCTCCGCCCGATCTACGAGTTCGACGGCGCGCCGTTGCTCATCATGACGAGCGATTGACGCCGGCTATCGGCACTCGATGGCCGGCAACTCCCTGAGCTTCCATGGTGTCGCCACTCCGCCCTGAGTCGGCCGTTTATGGACTCTGGACCGGCCGTCTCTGCGCACTCGACCCTGCAGGTGGTCGCCGCATGACGGATTCCGGGGTGGGGGAGACTGGGCGCGTGATCGACAGGCCTCAACCGTTCCAGCCGTCCCGCCGCTCACTCGTGCCGCCGTTCGAGGTGATGGATGTCCTCGACCGCGTGGCCGTCCTTCGGGCGGCCGGCCGCGACGTCATCTCGCTCTGTGCAGGCGAGCCGTCGGGCGGCGCTCCAACGGCCGTGTCCCGGGCGGCCGCACAGATCCACGCGTCGGGTCAGGCCCTCACCTACACCTCCGCCCTCGGCATCCGGCCACTGCGCGAGGCGCTCGCGGGTCACTACCGGCGCTGGTACGGCCTCGACGTCGATCCCGCGCGCGTGGCGATCACGACCGGCTCGTCCGGCGGCTTCATGCTCGCCTTCCTCGCCGCGTTCGACCCGGGCGACCGCGTCGCCCTGGCCCGCCCGGGCTACCCGGCCTACCGCAACATCCTCACCGCGCTGGGCTGCGAGGTCGTCGAGATCGACTGCGGTCCCGAGGTGCGCTTCCAGCCCACGCCGGAGCTGCTCGAGGCCTCCCACCGAAAGGCTCCGCTCGCCGGCCTGATCGTCGCCTCCCCGGCGAATCCGACTGGCACCATGGTCGATCGGGCCGAGTTCACGGCCATCGCCCTGTGGTGTGCTGCGAACGGCGTCCGGCTCGTCAGCGACGAGATCTACCACGGCGTGACCTACCCCGAGGCCGGGGCTGCCGACCCACGTGGCGTCTGTGCCTGGGAGCTCGACGACTCCGCGATCGTGGTGTCGTCGTTCTCGAAGTACTGGGGCATGACGGGCTGGCGCCTGGGGTGGCTGCTCCTTCCCGAGGAGCTGGCCCGCCCCGTCGACGCCCTGGCCGGCAATGTCGCCCTCTGCCCGCCGACGCCGGCGCAGTACGCAGCCGTCGAGGCGTTCACGGACGAGTCCTACGCCGAGTGCGACGAGGCCGTCGCCGAGTTCGCGCGCACGAGGAAGCTGCTGCTCGAGCACGCACCCCGCCTCGGCTGGGGAACCGCGGCACCCGCCGACGGCGCGTTCTACTACTACGCCGACCTCGGGGGTCAGCTGGACCGCTGGGCCAGCTCAGCGGCATACGCCACTGCCCTGCTCGACACGGAAGGGGTGGCGCTCACCCCGGGTGGTGACTTCGACGATCGCGCGGGTGTGCGATCCGTGCGACTGAGCTTCGCGGCGGGGACCGACGCCGTCGGCCAGGCCATCGAGCGGATCGTCCGCTTCCACGAGCGGGGCTGAGCCGTGTTCGCGCTCCTCCACCATGAGTACGGCGGTCCCGAGGTCCTCACGGTCGGTGAGGTGCCCGAGCCGCATGCGGGACCGGGCCAGGTGCGCATCCGCGTCCGGGCGGCAAGCGTCAATGTCTGGGACGTCAAGGTCCGGTCGGGGCGGATGAAGGACGTTGTCCGTCCCGCCTTCCCCGTCGTGCCGGGCCTCGACGCCTCGGGCGTCGTCGACGAGGTGGGCGCCGGGGTGGAGGGGATGGACGTGGGCGACGAGGTCTTCGGGCTCGGCTCTGCAACGACTGCCGAGCTCGCGTTGCTGGATGGATGGGCACACAGGCCGGCCTCGATGACCTGGGCTGAGGCCGCCGCCTGCGCGCTCGCCAGTGAGACCGCTCAGCGTGGGCTGGAGGACCTTCGGGTGGGCCAGGACACTGTCCTGCTCGTCGAGGGTGCCTCCGGTGGGGTGGGGTCCGCGGCCGTGCAGCTCGCCCGGGCGCTCGGGGCGACCGTGATCGGGACGTCGTCTGAGCGCAATGCCGACTACGTGCGGAGTCTGGGAGCCCACCACACGACGTACGGGCCGGGGATACGGGGCCGGGTGGCTGGGCTCGGCGTGGGCAGGGTGGACGCGGTGCTCGACACCGCCGGGTCCGGCTCGGTTGCCGAGCTCGTCGAACTCGTCGACGATCCCGCGCAGGTCGTGAGCGTGGCCGACTTCGATGCCCCTGAGCTGGGGGCCAGGGCGGTGCGCGACGAGCCACGCGCGATCGCCGCGCTCGAGACTGTCGCGGCGCTGCACGCCGATGGCCGGTACCGGGTCGAGGTCGAGCGCGTCGTGCCACTCGAGGACGCCGCCACCGCCCATCGCCTGAGCGAGGCGGGTCATGTCCGCGGGAAGGTCGTCATCGCGGTGACCCGCTGAGCCGACGGAGCAGGAGGATCGGCCGCCCGAGCTGCCGACCGCTGATCGGCTGGTTCGCCCACGGCGTGACCGGTGGCGGGGCTACCGTCCGAGCATGGGCTGGCTCTCGGGCATCTTCGGCGGGGTGCGCACCTGGTGGTCCGGGAGGCGGCCGGGGCACACGCCGGACACGCTGACCTCGGACATCACCGGAGTCGAGGACCTCATCGACGTGCTGCGTGCCATCGACGACGACCTGGACCCGAGGGACGGCGTACGTACCTTCAACCACATGTACCTTCGGGTGACGGAACTGGTGCACGACCGCATCACCGACGGCTACTTCGCCAACCCGGCGTTCCTCGCCCGGCTTGACATCCGTTTCGCGAGTCTCTACCTCGAGACGCTGCCTGCGCCGGTGCCCCCCGCCGCCTGGGCTCCGGTTTTCGAGTTGCGCCACGCGCCGGATCGGCTCCCGATCCAGTACGCCCTCGCCGGGATGAACGCCCACATCAACCACGACCTGCCGCTCGCGGTGGTCGCGGCCTGCAGGGACCTCCGGATGGCTCCGGAGGGCCCTGGCGTCCTCGACGACTACCTCCGGGTCAACGAGCTGCTCGCCAGCGTCCAGGAGGAGGTGCGCCAGTCATTCCTCGACGGGCTCGTCCTCGAGGTCGACCGAGCCCACACGGGGCCGGTCGCCAACCTCGTCGGTGCGTGGAGCATCAACAGGGCCAGGGACGCCGCGTGGACCAACGCCAACGTCCTCTGGCGGCTGGACCGGCTCGAACCGCTCCGGACGGACTACGCAGCCACGCTCTCCCGCTCGGTCGGCCTGGCCGGCAGGCTGCTGCTGACGCCCGTCGACGAGCTCGCCTGAGCCCGGGACTGCTTGACCGAGAGGACCTTGCGCAGCCGCCATGCGGCGTAGACCGCGAGGAGGCTGACGCCGAGGTGCAGCCCGAGGAAACCGTTGGCCAGGCCCGCCCCGAGCAGGGCACCGGCCACGAGGGGGCCCAGCGCCGAGAACGTCGTCTGGAGCGCCGCGAAGGTGCCCAGCGTCTGACCGACCATGCCCTTGGGGGCAAGGGAGGCCGTCAGCGGGTTGAGCACGGGTGAGTACATCGTCTCGCCGACTGCGAACACGCCGAACGTGGTGACGAAGAGGGCTGCGGCGATCTCGGGCCGGAACTGCGCTGCGGACAGGATGAGCCAGGCGAGCACCCAGATGGAGCCGACCGCCATGAGGAGCGTCGGTGCGCTCCGTCGGGCGGTGACGCGGATGACGACGACCTGGAGCAGCACGATGATGATCGAGTTCACCGCGGCCGCCGTGCCAATCGCCTTGGAGTCGATGTCGAGCACGGTGAGGGCGTACGCCGGCAGGCCTGCCTCGAACTGCGCGTAGAAGCCGAGCGCAAGGCTCACCGTGATGACGGCGGTCCACCTCAGCGCGGGATTCGCGAAGATGGTCCGCAGGGCATCGATCGGTCGGCCGGGGCTGGCGCCCGTGGTGTCGAGCCCGCTCTCCGGATGGGTCGTCGCGCGGACGCCTGCGCTCCCGATGATCGCCGACGAGACGACGAAGCCGAGCGCAGCCGTGAGGAACCCGACGTCCAAGCCGTCGGCCCGCGACAGGTCCACGAGGTGTCCCGCCACGAAGGCGCCGATCGCCATTCCGATCGCCTCGCCCGTGAACTTGTAGGCGAAGACCTTGCGGCGTTCGCGGTCGGCGACCCAGCGGAGCACGAGCACCTGCTTGGCCGGCATGGCAGCGCTGAGACCCAGGCCGAAGACGAACATGCCGAGCAGGAACGCCGTCGGCGAGTCGGCGAACACGAGCGCGCCGACGCCGATTGCGGCGAGCAGCTGGGCGAGCACGGCGACGACGACCGGGTTGAAGCGGTCACTCAACCGCCCGGCGAACGGCGCGGCGATCAGCGCGCCGACCGAGAAGAGAGACGACGCCGCAGCGGCCGCCAGCGATCCCCATGCACGGGTGTCAGCGGCATACGCGTACTGGTATGGCAGGACGGCACCCCAGCCCAGCATCCCGATGGAGGACGCGAGAATGAGCAGTTTTGCGCGCATGACGAATTCACACCCTTTCTGGTGACGTGGGAGCGGAAGCAGCCGGAAGAGTCAACACGGCTTCGATGCCGAATATTTCGAACCCTAAGTTCGACATCGAAAGGTTAGCAGTCGAAGGAACCGTGCCACAATCGGGTTATGGCAGCGCGGGCGAGGAGTGCACAGGAGCAGCACCGCAAGGCCGTCGCCGCCTATGTGGCGGCAGGCGGCGAGGAGTCGGTGCAGCGCGTCATCACCGGGATCTACGGCGTGACGAAGAAGCTCGACCAGTGGTACGTCCGACAGCTCGCCGATCTGGATCTCACCCCGGGAGAATGGGCCGTCGTCGCCGCCCTCGCCAAGGCGGGCGAGGCCCGACTCACTCCCAGCCAGCTCGCAGACCTCACGAGCGTCGCGCCATCCTCGATGACCCACCGCCTGGACAAGATGGCCCAGCGGGGCCTGATCCAGCGGCGTCCCGACGAGTCCAACCGGACCCGGACGCTCATCTCGCTCACGGGCGAGGGCTGGGACCTCTTCAGCGACGCGATCCGCGAGTCCAACGTCGTCGAGAGCGACATCCTCCGTGGGCTGTCCGCGGACGAGCGCGGCTCGTTGGCCAGCCTCCTGGAGCGGGTCATCGAGCAGCTCGACCGCATCGAGGCCTGAGCGCGTGCATCTGCTTGTCGTCGGAGGCAGTGGCTTCCTCGGGCGGGAGATCGTCCGGCAGTCGCAGGCGGCAGGGCGGGCCACCACGGCCACCCATCACTCCTCTCGTGCGCTGACCCAAGGCCCGGACTGGCGCCAGCTCGACATCCGAGACCCTGAGGCGGTGAGGAGCCTGGCTCGCGACGTGCGTCCTGACGTCGTCATCAATGCCGCCTACCGGCAGTCCGACTGGGCGACCACGGCGGAGGGGTCCACACACGTCGCGCTCGCGGCAGCGGAGGTGGGCGCGCGGCTCGTCCACGTGTCCAGCGATGCGGTCTTCTCCGGCGAAGCGGTCACCTACGACGAGACGTGCCTGCCAGACCCTGTCAGTCCCTATGGAGCCGCGAAGGCCGCCGCGGAGACCGCCGTGAAGGGGATCGCCGCTGACGCGGTCATCGTCCGGACGTCACTCATCGTGGGTGACGGCGAATCACCCTTCGAGAGGCTCGTCCACGCCATCGCATCCGGTTCGGGCGAGGTCCTCTTCACCGACGAGATCCGTTGCCCGGTGCACGTCTCCGACCTCGCGTCGGCACTGACCGAGCTGGCTGAGTCATCGCACCATGGAGTGCATCACGTCGCCGGCGCCGATGCCCTCAGTCGATACGAGCTCGGCGTGCTGATCGCCCGCCGCGACGGGCTGGACGACACTGCCCTGCCTCGTGGGCTGCGTGCCGCGACCACGCTGCGAGGCCCCATCGACGTGCGGCTCGACTCGACGAGAACCCAGGCGAAGCTGCGCACCCGACTTCGTGGCGCACGCACCTTCATCGCGCGCGACGCCGGCTGACCCGCTTCCAGCGGGCGCGCATGCTGCTCCGCGAAACGGAGCAGCATGCGAGTCTCGCACCGACCAGGCCGGGAGGAGGCGCCCGACGAGGAGCCAGCTCAGCGGCATACCCTCTCGACATGTTGATCCCTCTCGGTGACCACGCCCCGAACGTCCACGAGTCCGCCTGGGTCGCCCCGAGTGCCGACCTCCTCGGCAACGTCGAGCTCCGAGCGGAGTCGAGCGTCTGGTACACCGCGGTGCTGCGCGCCGAGTTCGAGCCGATCGTTCTCGGCGAGCGGAGCAACCTGCAGGACGGCGTCATCGTCCACACCGACGTCGGCAAGCCCGCGACGATCGGCGCCGGCGTCTCTGTCGGCCACCGTGCGGTCCTGCATGGATGCACGATCGAGGACGACTGCCTCATCGGGATGGGCGCCATCGTGCTCAACGAGGCGCACATCGGAGCGGGCTCCCTCATCGCCGCCGGAGCGGTGATCCAGGAAGGGGCCGTCATCCCGCCGCGCTCCCTCGTCGCGGGTGTGCCGGGCAAGGTGAGGCGGGAGCTGAGCGGCGCCGACCTCCAGCGGATTCGCGCGAACGCCGAGGGGTACGTGGGGCTCAAGGACATCCACAGGACGGCCCGCGGCTGACGGTCCTTGGCTGCGGGCCGCCGCAGGGAAGGACCGGAGTCATGAAGCCGTCACTGTCGAAGGCCGGGCTCTCGCTACTCGGACTCGGCGGCGTCGCGGCCTACGACCTGATCCAGCGGAAGCATGCCCTCCTGCGCAACTTTCCGATCATCGGGCACGGGCGCTACCTCCTCGAGAGGATCGGGCCGGAGCTGCGCCAGTACATCGTCACGGGCAACGACGAGGAGCGGCCGTTCAGCCGGGACCAGCGCTCCTGGATCTACCGGTCCGCGAAGCTCGAGAACAACTACCAGGGCTTCGGCACCGACAACGACGTCGAGTACAACGAGGGCTATCCCGTCATCAAGCAGCGCACCTTCGCCACCGTGGCGCCACCGAGCGGTGCCCGCGCCGGGCACGAGGCGTGGCTGCCGAGCGCCAAGGTCATGGGGGCCGCCCGGGGGCGCCGGCACGCGTTCCGGCCCGACTCGATCATCAACATCTCGGCGATGAGCTTCGGCTCGCTGTCGGGGCCGGCCATCCGGGCGCTCAACGAGGGGGCCAGGCTGGTGGGGGCGCTGCACAACACTGGCGAGGGGGGCCTCTCCGACCACCACCGCCAGGGCGGCGACCTCATCTTCCAGATCGGCACCGCCTACTTCGGCTGTCGTGACGAAAAGGGCCGTTTCGACCTCCAGCGGCTCGTCGACCTCGTCCAGTCCGCGCCGGTCAAGGCCATCGAGGTGAAGCTGAGCCAGGGTGCCAAGCCGGGGATCGGCGGGCTGCTGCCCGGACCGAAGATCACGCCGGAGATCGCGAGCATCCGCGGCATCCCGATGGACGTCGACTGCGTGAGCCCTTCCCGCCACGCCGAGTTCAGCGACGTCGACTCCATGCTCGACTGGATCGAGAAGATCGCCGACGCAACGGGTTTGCCCATCGGGATCAAGTCCGCGGTCGGGCACCGCGACTTCTGGGAGGAGCTGGTCGCGCAGATGAGCGACGGCTCGAGAGGCGTCGACTTCATCACCATCGACGGTGGCGAGGGCGGCACGGGCGCAGCGCCGATGGTGTTCAGCGACACGGTGTCGCTGCCGTTCCGGGCCGGGTTCAGCCGCGTCTACCCGCTCTTCGCCGAGGCGGGCCTGTCCGACCGGATCACCTTCATCGGCGCGGGCAAGCTCGGGCTGCCGGACAACGCCGTCATCGCCTTCGCGCTCGGGGCGGACCTGGTCAACGTGGCCCGTGAGGCCATGCTCGCGATCGGCTGCATCCAGGCGCAGAAGTGCCACACCGACACGTGCCCGACCGGCGTCGCGACGCAGAACCCGTGGCTGGCCCGGGGCCTCGACCCGACGCTCAAGTCGGTCCGCGTCGCGAACTACGTCAAGTCATGGCGCAAGGACATGCTCCGGATCACCGAAGCCGCCGGCGTCCCGCATCCCGGCCTGCTCAGCACGGAGGACATCGAGATGATGTTCGGGCAGATGGACGCGCGACCGATGGCCGAGGTCTTCGGCTACCAACCGGGATGGGGTCTGCCGTCACCGGCCGACCGGGACGAGCTGGCCCGGCTCATGGCCGGCACTGTCCCGCAGGGCGGCTCGGCGCCTCCGTCCGAGCATGCCGAGCGTTGACTCAGCGGAAGCGCGCCGCGAACCGGCCGGGCGTGATCCCGGTCGCCGCCCGGAAGTCGCGGGTGAAGTGCGCCTGGTCGGCGTAGCCCAGCTCGATCGCGATGCCGGAGAGATCGGCGTCGGCATCGCGGAGCCGGTCTGCGGCCTCCTGGAGACGCCGACGGCGGATCAGCCACTTCGGCGACATGCCGACCCGCTTGAGCAGCACCCGCTGGAGGGTCCGCTCGGCGACGTCGAACCGCTCGCACAGGTCGTCCACGCGCAGCAGTTCCGGAGTCGTCTCGACGGCCTCGACGACGGCGTTGACGAACGCGCCCTCCTCGTCGATGGGCAGGTGGGTGGCGAGGTGATCCTCCACGAGCCTTCGAGCCCCCGCCCGTGCCTCCTCGTCACGGGGGTCGTCCCGCATGATGGCCCGGATCCGATCACCCA
>DASUQN010000509.1:0-2870 GCA_036280515.1 Intrasporangium sp.
AGGACAACGACGTGGTCACGATCTGGACGACGCGGTACCGATGGTTTTGGTGATGCGTGCGTTCGTCGGCGACACTGCATGGAGGGGTGTTTGGCCCGCGATCCTGCGTCATCGGGGTCGAGGCACCGGTAGGTCCTGAGGGGAAGCGCGTGAAGGTCACCATTCGATCCGTTCGCCAGACCGTGGTCGCGGCCATTGCCGTCGTCGGCCTGCTCGGCGTCACGGCCTGCTCGGCCGAGGCGCCCGTCACGGCGGCCGACCAAGGGGCCCGGACGAGCGGCACCACGTCGACGGCCACCCCGACTCCGACGCCCACGACCCCGCGGGTCAACTGGGTCACCACACCGAAGCACGGAGCCAAGGGTGTCGCCGTCGACACCCGCGTCTCGGCTCGGACCGAGGACGGCACCCTGACCAAGGCCTCCCTGTCCTACCTCAGCAAGAAGGGCAACAAGGTCCCGGTCGAGGGCTGGCTCGAGTCCGGCACGTGGACCTCGAGCGACCTGCTCGAGCCGGGGGTCAAGTACACGTTCAGCCTCACGGCGACGGACGAGTCCGGCGAGCAGCAGACCGCGAAGCGCTCGTTCACGACAGCGGATCTGACCCTCGACGACCAGATCTGGACCAAGGTCTACCCCGACGGCGGCACGGTCGGCATCGGCATGCCGGTCATCGCCACGTTCGACCTGCCGGTCGTCGACAAGGCGACCTTCGAGGAGCACATGAAGGTCACCTCGCAGCCCGCGCAGCAGGGCTCGTGGTACTGGCTCTCCGACCGCGAGGCCCACTGGCGACCGCAGAAGTACTGGACCCCGGGGACGAAGGTGCACGTCGAGGCCAACCTCAATGGCGTCCCGGCCGGAGGCGGTCGCTTTGGCGAGCAGACCGTCGTCACCGACTTCACGATCGGGCGCCCGGTCATCGCCAAGGTGAACCTCGACACGCACATGATGGACGTGCACATCAACGGCAAGAAGGCGAAGTCGATCCCGGTCTCAGGCGGGCGGCCAGGCTGGGAGACCCGCTCCGGCGTCAAGGTCATCATGGAGAAGTTCACCAACTTCACCATGAAGGCCGAGTCGATCGGCCTCAAGGAGGGCGACAAGGACTTCTACGAGGACGTCAAGGTCAAGCGGGCCCTGCGCATCACGCACTCCGGCGAGTTCCTCCACTCGGCGCCCTGGTCGGTCCGCCAGCAGGGTCACGAGAACGTCAGCCACGGCTGCGTCGGCATGAGCGACGCGAACTCCATCTGGCTCTACGACAACATGCGCGTCGGTGACGTCGTCGAGACGGTGGGCTCGAAGAAGCCGATGACCCTCGGCAACGGCTACGCCGACTGGAACCTCGGCTGGGCCGCGTGGCAGAAAGGCTCCGCACTCTGACACCGGCTGGTGCGGCTCACGTGCATCACGCCGTATGCCGCTGGGCTTGCTCCCGTCGCACGTCGAGTGGGCGGTCGGTGCCGTTCAAGCGGCTCTGGGTGCACGCCGCGGACGCGTGACCGCCACCGCGGCACCGAGCACCAGGGCCGCCCCGGCGAGCTGCCACGGCCCGAGCCGCTCCCCGAGGAAGAGGTAACCGAGCCCGACGGACACGATCGGGATGAGGTAGGTGACGAGGGAGCCGACCTGCTGGCCCACCGCGCGGAAGACGTCGAACTGGAACAGGTAGGCCAGGCCGGTGCCGAGGATCCCGAGGGCGAGGATCGAGAGGATCGGTCCGGTGCCGCCACCCGTCGCGTCGACGGCCGGGGCCCACGGCGCGGGGAACCGCTCGCGGTGGAACGCCCACCAGACGACGAGCACGATCGCCATCTGGCCGGCGGCGACGGTGAGCAGTGCCGCCGGGAGCTGGAGGCCGCCCAGGTCGGCGTGCGACAGGTACTTACGCACCCAGGTCCACCCGATGCCGTACGAGGCACCAGCGATGAGGGTCAGGCCGAAGCCCAGCAGGTCTGGCTGACCCGCGCTCTCCCAGGGCTGGGCGATGAGGGCCACCCCGACGAAGCCGACGAGGATCGCCAGGATCCGACGCCCCGGCAGGCGCTCTGACGGGACCATGGCCATCGTCGCCAGGACGGTCGCGATCGGGGTGATGGCATTGCCGATCCCCGCGAGTGCAGAGCTGACGCGCTCCTCCCCGAGCGGGAAGAGGACGAACGGCAGGGACGCGAGGAAGACCGCGACGACGAGCAGGTGGCGCCACACCTGCCACGAACGCGGCAGGCGACCGCCGGTGAGGTGGAGCAGGAGCACGACGGTGACGGCGCCGAGGACGATGCGGCCGGTCGCGATCTGGACAGGCGAGAACCACCGGAGCCCGATCTTCATGAACAGGAAGCTGGCGCCCCAGATGACGGCGAGCGACCCGAACTTCACCTGCCACGGGACCCGCTGCCGGCGGGTCGGGGTCCCGGCGTCCTCCGCTCGCGCGCTGCCCTGGACCATCGTCGTCTCCCGAGTCACTCGCACACGATAACGACGACCGCCGACACGCTCCCGTGAGGTTCTCGTCGACGCTACCTCAGCTGCGAGGACGTCAGACCGAGCAGTCGTCTGGCGACGACGAGCAGCTGGATCTGTTGGGTGCCCTCGAAGATGTCGAGGATCTTCGCGTCCCTGGCCCACTTCTCGAGCAGCTCGGTCTCGGCGTAGCCCGTGGGCCCGGCCAGCTCGACACACGCGAGGGCGATGTCCACGCACGTGCGACCCGCCTTCGCCTTGGCCATCGAGGCCCCCATCGAGTTGGGACGACCGTTGTCCGCCATCCACGCGGCACGCAGCGTGAGCAGGTAGGCCGACTCGTACTCCGCCTCGAGCGCGGCGATCCGGGCCGCGGCGGCGCTCTGGCTCAGCGGTGGTCGGTCC
>DASUQN010000510.1:0-6834 GCA_036280515.1 Intrasporangium sp.
CTCGATGACCCCGGCCGAGCGCGTCGCCTTCATCCTGCACGACGTCTTCCGGTACCGGTTCGCGGAGGTGGCCGAGGTCGTGGGGCGCACACCAGCGGCCTGTCGCCAGCTCGCCTCCTCCGCCAGGGGCCGCCTGCGCGCGGCCGAGGCCCCCGTGACGCCGACTGGTCGCCAGGCGGCCCTGGTCAGGGAGTTCAAGGACGCCTGGGAGGCGCAGGACATTGAGGCGCTCGTCGGGCTGCTCGACCCACAGGTCACGGCCATCGCGGACGGCGGCGGGCTCGTCACGGCGCAGCTTCACCCGATCCAGGGCAGCGCGCAGGTCGCCGAGACCGTGGTGGACATCGCGCGCAGGGCGCCGACCCTGACCCTCCTCGAGCGTGCGGTCAACGGGTCCCCCGGTCTCGTGTTCGAGCAGGACGGCGTGGTCGTGACCGTGATGGCGTTCGACGTCGCGAACGACCGCATCAGGCGCATCTGGGCCGTTCGGAACCCGGAGAAGCTCCGGCCCTGGACGCCGGCCTGAGTCGGCTCACTCGCCGGTCTGGCCGTCGATGGCCTCCCGGAGGAGGTCCGCGTGGCCGTTGTGCCGCGCATACTCCTCGATCATGTGAAGCAGGACGTAGCGGAGGGAGAAGTGCTCGCCGTGCCGGTTCGTCCGTGCCGACGTGTAGTCGAGCCCGCCGTCCCGAAGCGCCACCTCGGTGCAGCGTCGAGACGCCTCGATGGCCTCGT
This sequence comes from Intrasporangium sp., assembly GCA_036280515.1. GTDB lineage: Bacteria > Actinomycetota > Actinomycetes > Actinomycetales > Dermatophilaceae > Intrasporangium. Next base: position 736 of record DASUQN010000510.1, read on the forward strand.
CCAGCATCCGGCGCAGGGTGGCAGGGTCGTCGTCGACCGCCGTGTTGAACTCCCAGTCGGGATCGGCGTCCCAGTCGACCGACGCCCACGGCTCGATGGAGTCGCCGCCCACGAGACGGTAGGCGAACCACGAGTGCTCGACGAGGGCCAGGTGCTTGAGCAGCCCGGCAAGGGTGAGGCTGGAGGCTGCGGTGGTCTGGGCGAGCTGACGCTGGTCGAGTCCGTCGGCCTTGAGGCGCAGGGTGTCGCGGTGGAAGTCCAGGAAGGCCAGCAGGCTGGTCGCCTCGTCTGTCGTGCGCGGCGGGTCGACTCGTTCGATCGTCATGGCTGGGACGGTAACCGCCCCACTGGTGCCCAGCGACTGGATATTCCGCTGCGCGCACCGGGACTCGTCCGCACACTGGGTGCATGCCGACGTCGAGTCAGTGGATCGCGTTCCTCGTCGCCTCGATCCTCTTCATCCAGGTGCCGGGGCCGAGCCTGCTCTTCACCATCGGGCGCGCCTTGACGGTCGGGCGCCGGGAGGCACTGCTCTCCGTGGTCGGGAACGGGCTGGGCGTCACGACCCAGGCGTTCCTGGTCGCGCTCGGGCTCGGCGCAGTCGTGGCGGCGAGCGCGACGGCTTACACCGCCATCAAGCTGGCCGGAGCCGGTTACGTCATCTGGCTCGGCATCCAGGCGATCCGGGACCGGGCCAGGGCCCGCGAGGCCCTCGAGGCGCAGGTGGCGGCCGAGCGCGGCCATGCGTTGCGGATCGGCTTCGTCGTCGGAGTGACCAATCCCAAGACGATCCTCTTCTTCGTCGCCTTCCTGCCGCAGTTCACCAACGCTGCGGCTGGGCACGTCGGCGTTCAGATGGCCCTGCTGGGCGCGGTCTTCGGCGCGATGGCGATCTGCTCCGACAGCATCTGGGCCCTGGTCGCCGGCCGGGCCCGCGACTGGCTGGCGCGCAAGCCGAGGCGGCTCGACCGGCTCGGCGTCGCGGGCGGCTCGATGATGGTCGGTCTCGGCGTGACGATGCTCGCCCGCGAGTAGCACTCGCTGGCGCGTCCCGACCGCCGGCGGCTCACCCCCGCCGAGGGACAGGGACGGCTTGGCTGGTCCGCCGATCGACTGACCCACTGATCCGCATCGCGAATCAGTGCGTCGTGGTTCCGTCGCTCAATGATTCGTCGGGCGAGTCACTGGTTTGCGGTTCAGTCACGCACTGAGTCGCCTGGCGAATCACCGGTTCGCGGTTCAGTCACGCTCTGAGTCGCCTGGCGAATCAGTGCGTCGCGGTTCCGTCGCTCACTGATTCGCCGGGCGAATCAGTGGGCCAGTCGTGGAGGGGGCCGAACGTGAAGCCGTGGCTGGCGGACTCGCGGGACTCGCTGGCGAGCGGATCATCGCCGAACCCGTCGGCGAGCGCCGCGGCGACGTCGAGGAACGCACGACGCGTCTTCCGGTGCAGCGCTGACAGCGTCGTGCGGCCGCCGCCCTCCAGGGTCTTGTCCCAGGGCACAGCAATCACCTGTCGACAACGGGCCTCGAAGTGCTTGCGGGCGAACTGCACGATCGGGTCGCTCTCGCGCTCGATCCCGTTGATGACGACCACTGCAGACGCGACGAGGTCTGCATGGCCGTGCTCCTCGAGCCAGTCGAGCGTCTGCGCGCCCACCTTGGCGCCGTCCAGCGCCGGGCGCACGACGAGGACGAGCTGGTCGGCCTCGGTGATCAGCCCCTGGTTCGCGCTGTCGAGGATGCCCGTGCCGGTGTCGAGGAGGATGAGGTTGTAGAAGTGGTCGAGCAGCGCGACGACCTGCCGGTAGGCATCGCGGTCGAGGGCCTGGGCGATCCGGGCGTCGTCGTCCGAGGCGAGGACCTCGAGCCGCGACTCGACGCACTGGGACGTGTAGCCCCGCATCTGGGCGAAGGACCGGATCCGACCCGAGTCCGCCAGCAGGTCCGTGATGGTGCGCTGGCAGTCCCCCGCGATCCGGTGGGCCAGGTTCCCGGCGTCCGGGTTGGCGTCGACGGCCACGACCCGATCGCCGCGCGCCGACGCGAAGGTGGCACCCACGCCGACCGTCACGGTCGTCTTGCCCACTCCGCCCTTGCGGCTCATCACGACGATGCGCCGGGTGCCGTCGAAGGGCTTCCGGACCCGGTTCATCAGCTGGTTGCGGCGCATCTCGCCGAGGCCGGGGGGCAGTCGGAGCCGACCACCCGTCAGCTCGACGAGCACGTGCCGCCAGCCACTGCGTGCGGCCTGTCCACGCCGGCCCAGGACCGTTGACTCACTGAAGTCGGCTGCGGTGACCTGAGGCCCGAGCCCTGGCTCGAGCAGGTCATCCAGCGTCGCCTCGCCAGCCGGCTCAGCGGCCGGGGGTCTCGCCGGCTCGGTCTCGGCGGGATCGTTGTCGACGGCTTGAGGTTCCATCATTGGCCCTTCATGAGTGACCAGCGGCGCGCGGCCCGGCGCTTCAATGCCAATTCAACCGTGCTGGTGCGCAACTGGGCACCCGGGGCGCGATTTTTCCCGGCGCGGCATGTCGCGCGCCGGAAAGGATCGGCGCAAAAGCCCGTTGGCATCGTTGCCCACGTTTGGTTGACTCGATCCATGCCCACCCGCGTGGCAGTCGATTCCCTTCACGAATCCGTCGCGACAGCAGCCCGGGACTTCGCATCCCTGCCGCCGGACCGGCCGGTGCGACTGGCCAAGCGGACCTCCAACCTGTTCCGTCACAGCGCGGCCCGCAACCGCACCCGGGAGGGGCTCGACCTCTCGGCCTTCCGCGGGGTCTTCGACATCGACGCAGGGACACGGACCGCTCGCGTCGGCGGGCTGACGACCTACGAGGAGCTCGTGAACGCCCTGCTGCCAAGCGGATTCGTCCCGCTCGTCGTTCCGCAGCTGCGCACGATCACCATCGGCGGTGCCGTGACCGGCCTGGGCATCGAGGCCTCTTCGTTCCGCAACGGCCTGCCCCACGAGTCGGTACGGGAGATGCGCATCCTGACCGGTGGTGCGGACGGCCGGGGAGAGGTGGTCACCGCAACCGCCGACAACCAGCACGCAGAGCTGTTTCGCACGTTCCCCAACTCCTACGGCTCGCTCGGCTACGTCCTCGACCTCGTCATCGAGCTCGAGCCGGCCTCGCCCTACGTCGCTCTCCGACACGTCCGCTTCGACACCGTCGACGCGCTGGCCCACGCCGTCGGCGTCGTCATGCGGACGATGGCCTGGGACGGGCACCGGGTGGACTTCGTCGACGGCGTCGTCTTCGGATCACGGTAGTGCTACCTGACCCTCGCCCACTGGACCGACCGGGTCGAGGGCCAGCCGACCCCCAGCGACTACACCGGGGAGCGGATCTTCTACCGCTCGATCCAGGAACGGCGCACCGATGTGCTCACCGCTCACGACTACCTGTGGCGCTGGGACACCGACTGGTTCTGGTGCTCACGAGCCTTCGGAGCGCAGCACCCGGTCATCCGGCGCCTCTGGCCCAAGGACAAGCTCCGCAGCGATGTGTACTGGAGGATCGTCGCCTTCGAGCAGCGCCACGGCGTCATGGCGGCGATCGACGCCAAACGTGGGCGCCTGCCCCGCGAGCGGGTCATCCAGGACGTGGAGATCCCGCTCGACCGCACGGCCGAGTTCCTCACCTGGTTCCTCGACACCGTTCCCATCGAGCCCGTCTGGGTCTGTCCGATCCAGCTGCGAAGGCAACCCGCGAGCGGGAGCGAGCCCAGCGGCATACGGCCGACTGAGGATGAGCCGGCCGACCATGGAAGGCCACGGTGGCCGCTCTACCCGATGCGTCCTGACGTCCCCTACGTCAACGTGGGCTTCTGGTCGTCTGTCGAGATCCAGCCCGGCAGGCAACACGGTGACGTCAACCGCGGGATCGAGGCGAAGGTGACCGAGCTCGGCGGACACAAGTCGCTCTACTCGGACGCCTACTACGACGAGGCGACCTTCGCACGGCTCTACGGCGGCGAGGCGAGCTCTGCCGCGAAACGGCACTACGACCCGCAAGGGCGATTCCCAACCCTCTATGAGAAGGCGGTGCAAGCGCGATGACGATCTCGGTTGGCCAGGCATTCGAGCGCCTCCTCGGTGACGACGCCCCGGTACGCGTCATCGCGTGGGACGGCTCGGCGGGCGGTGCGGAGGACGGCGTCACGGTCCGGCTGCACTCGCCGCGCGCGCTCAGCTACCTCGTGACGGCGCCAGGCGAGCTCGGCCTGGCGCGCGCCTACCTGAGCGACGAGCTGAGCATCGACGGGATGGACGAGGGCGACCCCTACGAGGTGCTCAAGCACCTCCGGGGTGCGAACCTCTCGCCGCGGCGCCCGTCGTTGCGGGACGTGCCGGAGCTCGTCCAGATGATGCGGTCGACCGGCGTGCGTGTGCCCGACCTGCCGCCCCAGGAGACCCCGAGCCAGCTGCGTCGGCTCACCCGGGGGCTGCGGCACGGGAGACGGCGGGACGCGGAGGCGATCCATCACCACTACGACGTCGGGAACGAGTTCTACGAGCACGTGCTCGGGCCGTCGATGACGTACACGTGCGCCGTCTTCGAGACCCCTGAGACCACGCTCGAGGACGCGCAGTCCGCCAAGTACGACCTCGTCGCCCGCAAGCTCGACCTCCAGCCGGGCATGCGGCTGCTCGATGTCGGCTGTGGCTGGGGCGGCATGGTCCGGCACGCGGTCAGGCACTACGGCGTGACAGCACTCGGGGTGACGCTCTCGCGGGAGCAGGCGATGTGGGCCTCGGAGGCGATCCGGCGTGACGGGCTGGAGGGGCGCGCGGAGGTGCGGCACGGCGACTACCGTGACGTCACCGAGCGAGGGTTCGACGCGGTCAGCTCGATCGGCCTGACGGAGCACATCGGGGTGCGGAACTACCCCGCCTACTTCCGGTTCCTCCGCTCGCGGCTGCGCGACGAGGGGCGGCTGCTCAACCACTGCATCACCCGTCCGGACAACCAGCACCCGGGGCTGCCGACGCGCGGCTTCATCAACCGCTACGTCTTCCCCGACGGTGAGCTGACCGGCTCGGGCGACATCGTGCGGGTCATGGAGAACGAGGGGCTCGAGGTGAAGCACCACGAGAACCTCCGCGAGCACTACGCCATGACGCTCGCGGGCTGGAGCGCGAACCTCTCCAAGAAGTGGGACGACTGCGTGGCCCTGGCTGGTCTCGGGCGGGCCCGCGTCTGGGGGCTCTACCTGGCCGGGTCGCGCCTCGGCTTCGAGGACAACGGGATCCAGCTGCACCAGGTACTGGCGACCCGGACCAGTGAAGCCGGGGTGGCCGGGTACCCATTGCGGGCGCAGTTCACGTGAGCAGATCTGGCCGTATGCCGCTGGGCTCGCTCCCGGCGACCGCGCCGGGGTGTGCCCCCGGGGCCCCGGGGAGCCCGGAGTGCCGGGCTGGTGCCGCGCGAGTGCCGCGCGGGGTTCAGCCAGACCCGCCGAGGTCCACGCTGTAGGCCTCGTAGACGAGGTCGCCGCCGGCCTGCCTGTGCCTGACGAGGCGGCCGAGCAGCGCGGTCAGCTCCTCGCGGAAGGCCGGCATGTCCGCCAGCTGGCCACCATGCTCGAGAACCGCGAGGTAGCCATGGACCTGGTCCCGGTACAGCCGATGCTCCGCGAGCAGTCGGTTCACCGCTCCGCCCAGTCGTGGGGCGCTCCGCTTGGCGCGGTCGTAGATCCCGCCCGGGCTCTCCGTGAGGTCGATGTGGTCGTCGAAGTCGTGGGCCAGCTCGGCGAGCGCCGCACGCACCCTTTCCCGCCAGGCGCCGCCTCGGGCGATGGGTGACTCGAGCGCGAGATCGACCGCGGCAACGGACTCGCGCAGCTCGGCCCGGTGCGCCCGGATCCGTTCGATGTGTTCGGCGAACTCGGGGTTGGCCGTCGCCGGCTCGGATGGCACCGACTCAGCCGGGGCTGACGCGGCGGGGAGCATCGTGGTGTCTGCGCTGGCATCCATGGTGGCCTCCTCGGGTGCCTTCAATGGTCACCCGGCATCGTCCTGCCGTCCACCCCTGGTAGCGACTTCTCTGGCTCAGGCCAGCGAGAGGAAGAGCTTCTCCATCTCGTCGA
>DASUQN010000511.1:0-3864 GCA_036280515.1 Intrasporangium sp.
CCGGGCTCTGGACGGCGCTCGTCGTCGACGTCGTCGCGGCGAGCTTCGCGCGTGAGCTGGGAGGCAGCCCGGAGCCGCGGTCCGGACCGATCGGCGCCGTGGTGGCGCGGGCCGTGCACGGCGGTGGAGGGGTCATCGACATCTGACCCGCCGTCGTCCCCGTTCGCCCATCGAATGAACAGCTTTCGGACTGCAGCTCCCCGAATCTGTTCACTCGATCGGGGGGAGACCCGAGAGCTGTTCCATCGATTGGTTGGAAGAGTTATTCGGTCGCCTTGTCGGACGGGCTGGGTACGTTTGTCTGCATGATCCGCTTCGACAGCGTGACCAAGACCTACGCCGCGGGCACCGCCGGGGCGACGACCGCCGTCGACAACCTGACGCTCGAGGCGCCGACGGGACGGATCACGGTGCTCGTCGGACCGTCCGGCTGTGGCAAGACGACCACCCTGCGCATGGTCAACCGCATGATCACGCCGACGTCGGGCACGATCTCCATCGACGACCGGGACACCGCGAGCCTCGACGTCGCCGAGCTGCGCCGGAGCATCGGCTACGTGATCCAGCACGCCGGCCTGTTCCCCCACCGCACGGTCCTCGACAACGTGACGACCGTGCCGCGCCTCCTCGGCGTGGACAGGCGCACCGCGCGAGCACGAGCGATGGACCTCATCGAGCGCGTCGGCCTCGAGCCCGCGCTGGCCCGTCGCTACCCGGCCCAGCTCTCCGGGGGCCAGCAGCAGCGGGTCGGCGTCGCCCGGGCCCTGGCCGCCGACCCGCCAGTCATGCTGATGGACGAGCCGTTCTCCGCCGTCGACCCCGTCGTGCGCGAGCAGCTGCAGAACGAGTTCCTCCGGCTGCAGTCCGAGATCGGCAAGACGATCCTCTTCGTCACCCACGACATCGATGAGGCGATCAAGCTCGGTGACCAGGTCGCCGTGCTGCGGATCGGCGGCGTCCTCGCCCAGCTCGACACCCCCGCGCGACTTCTCGCCGACCCCGTCGACGACTTCGTGGCCGAGTTCGTCGGGCGGGACCGCGGTTACCGGTCGCTCGCCTTCGCGGGCGCGCCGGCGCTCAACCTGGCGAAGGAGCCGACGACCCACCTCGGCGCCACTGCCGACGAGGTCCGCGCCGTCGGGCAGGCCTGGGTCCTCTGCCTCGGCGAGGAGGGCGACCCCATTGGCTGGGTCCGCGCCGATGCCGTCGCCACGACGGTGGGCCGCTCGCTGCTCCACCGAGGGGGGACCGTCGCGCGTTCCGACGGCTCGCTCCGTGCGCTCCTCGACGCCGCCCTCAGCTCGCCGAGCGGGCGTGGCGTCGTCGCCGACCCGGGCGGACGCTTCCTCGGCACCATCCTCGCGTCCCAGGTGGTGCCCGCGATCGAGGCCCGCCACAACGGCAAGGAGGGGTATGCCGCTGAGCCGGCTGAGCGGCAGACCCTCCCTCCCGCTGTTGCGGGGTCCAGTGCGAGCGAGGGGGCCGGCCGCTCGTGACCTGGGCGCTCGACCACCTCGACGAGATCCTCTCGCGCGGCGTGCAGCACGCCTGGCTCGCGGGGATCCCCCTGGTCCTTGGCCTGCTCATCGCCCTCCCGCTGGGCTGGCTCGCGGCGCGCAAGGCGTGGCTGAGGGGACCATTGCTCAGTGGGACGGGGCTGCTCTACACGATTCCCTCGCTCGCGCTGTTCATCCTGCTGCCCAACATCCTCAACCGCGGCATCCTCGACCCGGTCAACGTCATCGTCGCGATGACGATCTACACCGTGGCCCTGCTCACCCGCACCGTCGCCGACGCCCTGTCGAGCGTCGATCCGTCCACGCGAGCTGCGGCCACCGCCATGGGTTACGGCAGCTTCGCGCGGTTCCGGGCGGTCGACCTGCCCCTCGCCGTCCCGGTGCTCGCGGCCGGCCTGCGGGTCGCCGCGGTGAGCAACGTCAGCATCGTCAGCGTCGCGTCGCTCATCGGCGTCAACCAGCTCGGCTACTTCCTCACTGACGGCTACGCGCGCAACTTCGCGACCGAGGTGTGGGTCGGCATCATCGCCTGCGTCGTCCTCGCCATCCTCTTCGACGTCGTCATCAACGGGATCGCACGCCTCCTGACCCCGTGGGCTCGTGCCGGGGCGGAGGCGGCGACATGATCGACGACCTCGTGACGTGGCTCACTGACCCGGAGCACTGGGCTGGACCCGACGGCGTGCCGGTCCGGCTCGGGGAGCACCTGCTCTACACCGTCGTCACGATCGGGATCGCCCTGGTGATCGCGGTGCCACTCGGCGCGTGGGTCGGGCACACCGGCCGGGCCCGCTGGCTCGTCACCTGGGCGAACGCCCTGCGCGCGGTGCCGAGTCTCGGACTGCTCTTCGCCATCTCGATGCTCGTCGGGCCGCTCATCCAGAGCGATCTCGCCTTCACCATCCCCAGCATCATCGTGCTCGTGCTGCTCGCCATCCCGCCACTGCTGTCGGGCACCTACGCCGGAGTGGAGAGCGTGGACCCGGCGTCCCGCGACGCCGCGCGGGGCATGGGGATGCGCGGTGCCCAGGTGCTCACCCAGGTCGAGCTGCCGATGGCCATGCCCCTGTTCCTCTCCGGCCTGCGCTCGGCGACGCTCCAGGTCATCGCGACCGCGACGATCGCCGCCTCGATCAGCCTGGGTGGGCTCGGGCGCTACCTCATCGACGGGCTCGCCGCACGGGACCTGCCCCAGATGGTCGCGGGTTCCGTGCTCGTCGCCGTGCTCGCCCTGGTCGCTGACGGCCTGCTCGCCCTGCTCCAGCGATACGCCGTCTCCCCGGGAATCTCGGGGCGCAAGACCCATGTTGGACCTACCGTCCCTGGACGTCTCGACCTGTCGCGTGCCGGCACCGGCACCGGCCTTGGACCGCCGGGCAACCGCTCGGAGCCCGACCACCAACCGGCTTGACCTGCTCGACCCGGCTTGACCCCACAAAGGCAGTTGCCTCGTGGCTGACCGAACGGAAAGTATCTGACCATGCTTCGCACGCGCACCCTGCTCGCCGGCCTGCTCACCGCTGTCGTCCTCCCGCTCGCCGCCTGTGGTAGCAGCGATGACCCGCTCGCCACCGACCAGCCCGGAGCCACGAACGGCGGCACCGGATCAGCGACCTCGGTGACCATCGGCTCGGCGGACTTCCCCGAGTCCGCGCTCCTCGGCGAGATCTACGCCCAGGCGCTGGAGGCCAAGGGCCTGACGGTGAAGCGCCAGTTCAACATCGGCAACCGGGAGACCTACCTCAAGGCGATCGAAGGTGGGGAGGTCGACATCCTCCCCGAGTACACCGGCTCGTTGACGAACTACTACGACAAGACGGTCACCGCGACCGACCCGGACGAGGTGTACGCCACCCTCAAGACCAAGCTGCCCGCCGGGCTCACGGTCCTGGCGAAGTCCGCGGCTGAGGACAAGAACTCGATGGTCGTCACCAAGGAGACGGCCGACACGTGGACCCTCACGGGGATCCCGGACCTCGTCGCACACCAGGGCGAGCTGTCCATCGCCGCGCCGCCCGAGTTCCGGACCCGGCACCAGGGCCTCGTGGGTCTCAAGGAGGTCTACAACCTGGTGCCGGCGGAGTTCCGGCCGCTCGCGAGCCAGGCCACCGTCGAGGCGCTGAAGAACGGCCAGGTCAAGGCGGCCAACATCTTCAGCACCGACCCCTCCATCGCGGCCAACGGCTTCGTCGTCCTCGAGGACCCGAAGTTGCTCTTCGGCTCCGACAACGTCGTGCCGCTCGTCCGCGAGGACGTCGCCGGCTCGGTCCAGGCACCCCTTGACGCCGTGTCCGCGAAGCTCGACACACCTGCCCTCGCGGACATGGTCAAGCAGGTCGTCGTCGAC
>DASUQN010000512.1:0-5679 GCA_036280515.1 Intrasporangium sp.
TGGTGGACGAGCCGCCCGCGGCTGGGGCTCACCTGCGCGGCTCGACGACACGACGGACTACTGGACGCGCGTGTGGGCGGCGCGCACGCTCCTCTACGTCTGGGACGACGCCTGCTCCGTGGATGTCGTTGCGGGACTTGGCCATCCGGCTTGGCGGGTGAGGGAGATGTGCGCCAAGGTCTGTGCCCGTTGGGAGGTGGCTCCGGCTGCCGACGCCTGCGCACGGCTCGTCGAGGACACGGTTCCCCGGGTGCGCGCCGCAGCCGTCCGCGTCCTCGGTGTCGCCGGTGAGGGCGAGCACGTGGAGCCAGTTCGCGCGGCCCTCGAGGATCCGGACGGGTCCGTGCAGAGGGCGGCGGAGCGGGCGCTCCGGACTCTGGAGCGACGGCTCGATCGTCCGCTGTGAGCGGTCAGTCCGGGTCGGATCGAGCGGTCAGTCCGGGTCGGACCGAGCGGTCAGTCCGGGTCGGCGCCCGTGGCCACCGGGCGGCCCGGGTCGCGGATCCACTCGCTCCACGAGCCGGGATAGAGCGCCGCATCGACGCCGGCCTCCGCGAGCGCGAGGACGTGGTGCGCCGCCGTCACGCCGGACCCGCAGTAGACCGCGACGTCGCCCTCGGCGTGGTCTCCGGCGACGCTGGCCCAGTGGTCGGACAGATCGCGGCGGAAGGTGCCGTCCTCGGCCAGCCACTCCGTCGTCGGGCTGTTCACGGCGCCCGGAATGTGTCCAGCGACCGGGTCGATGGGTTCCTGCTGACCGGCGTAGCGCTCGGGCGCGCGCGCGTCGAGGAGCAGCCCCGTCCGTGCCAGCTCGGCGGCCCCTTCGGCGTCGACTGTCGGCATCGAGCCGGGGCGGGCCACGAAGGCACCGTGGTGTGGTTCGGGGACCTCGGTGCTCACCGGGAGACCGGCGGCGACCCACGCGGCGAACCCGCCGTCCAGCACGCGGACGTCGCGGAGGCCGACCCAACGGAACACCCACCAGGCCCGCCCAGCGGCATACGACTCCTTCCCGTCGTGGACGACCACACGCGTTCCGTCACTGACGCCGCAGCGGCGGAGCACGCCTTCGACGACGGCGGGATCGGGCAGCGGGTGCCGGCCACCCGCGCCGGGCGGGGCGGCCAGCTCGGTGTCGAGGTCCACGTAGAAGGCACCGGGGATGTGACCCGACGCGTATTCTGCCGGTCCCGGTTGGTCGGCGCCCGCCGTCGTCAGCGTCCAGCGGACGTCGATGACGACGACGTCCTCGATCTCGTGGGCGAGCTCCGTTGCGCTGATGAGGTGGCTCATGCGCCCATCGTGGCATCCTCGGGAGGTGACGGCTCACCTCGTCCTCGTCCACGGCTCGCGGCTGTCGAGCACCCAGTGGGCGCCCCAGCTGCCCCTCCTCGAGGGCCATGTCACCGTCGGTCTCGTGGACCTGCCGGGGCACGGCGCAAGGTCGGAGGAGGAGTTCACGCTCGCCCGCTGCGTCGAGGTCATCGACGACGCGGTTGCGGACACGCCGGCCGGCTCCAAGGTGGTCCTCGTCGGGCACTCCCTGGGCGGCTTCGCCGCGATGTCGTATGCCGCTGAGCTGGGCACGCGTCTCGACGGCCTGGTTCTCGCGGGGTGCAGTGCGTCCCCGGTGGGGCCGGGGGCGGCCGTCTACCGGGCCGTGGCGGCACTGACCGACCGGCTGGGCCCGAGGCGGATGACCCAGGTCAACGACCGGGTCCTCCGACGCTTCTATGCCGCCGAGCTCATCGAGCCGGTCATCGCGGGCGGGTACTACTTCGCCCCGACCACGTCGGCATGGCGGGAGGTGATGACCCACTGCCGGCCGTCGATGCTCGCCGGTGTCCGCTGCCCGATCCTGCTGCTCAACGGCCAGTACGACCAGTTCCGGCTCGGGACCAAGGAGTTCCTCGACGCCTGCCCCCGCGCGCGGGTCGAGATCATCCCGCGGGCCAGCCACATCTCGAACCTCGACCAGCCGAGGGTGTTCGCCGAGGCCCTCGTGCGGTTTGCCCGGTCCGTCGATTCCACGGACACGGAGTCCGACGATTCGGCCGGTGGCTCGTGATTTGCGAGAATCGGCCCTTGTGACCGACGTTCCGACTCTTGCCGCGCAAGGCAGCCCCGTGCTGCCGCCTCTGCGCATCGGACGGCACGTCATCGAGTCGCCCGTCGTCCTCGCACCGATGGCCGGCATCACCAACCGCGCCTTCCGGCGGCTGTGCCGCGAGTACGGCAACGACGCCGCCCTCGCACTGGGACCCAGCCGTGCGAGCGGCGCGACGAGCCTCTACGTCAGCGAGATGATCACGACCCGCGCCCTCGTCGAGCGCAACGCCGAGACGATGCGCCTGATCGAGCACGACCCCGACGAGAACCCCCGGTCGATCCAGCTCTACAGCGTCGACCCGGCCACGGCCCGGGCTGCCGCGCGCATCCTGGTCGAGGAGGACCGCGCCGACCACATCGACCTCAACTTCGGCTGCCCGGTGCCGAAGGTGACGCGCAAGGGTGGCGGGTCTGCCCTGCCGTGGAAGCGGGACCTCTTCCGGTCCATCGTCGGCGCGGTCGTCGAGGAGGGCGCCAGGCGCGACGTCCCGGTCACCGTCAAGATGCGCAAGGGCATCGACGACGACCACCTCACCTACCTGGAGGCGGGGCTCGCCGCCGAGCAGGAGGGCGTGGCAGCGGTCGCCCTCCACGGGCGGACGGCCGCGCAGGCCTACTCCGGCACGGCTGACTGGCCGGCGATCAGGCTGCTCAAGGAGACCGTGACGAGCATCCCGGTCCTCGGCAACGGCGACATCTGGTCGGCCGAGGACGCGCTGCGCATGGTCGAGCAGACCCGCTGCGACGGCGTCGTCGTCGGTCGGGGCTGCCTGGGGCGGCCGTGGCTCTTCACCGACCTGGCCGCAGCCTTCGCCGGATCACCGACCCGCGTGACGCCCACCCTGGGCGAGGTCGCCGACACGCTGCGCACCCACACGCTCTACCTCGCTGACTTCTACGGGGACGAGGAGCGAGCCTGTCGCGACATCCGCAAGCACATCGCCTGGTACCTCAAGGGGTTCCCGGCGGGGTCGACGGTCCGCAACTCGCTCGCCCTCGTCGACTCGATCGATGCGCTCGACCGGCTCCTCGCAACGCTCGACCGGGACCTGCCATGGCCGGGGGAGCCCGCGGAGGGCCAACGCGGCCGGGCCGGGTCGTCCCGCCACGTCGTGCTGCCCGAGGGCTGGCTCGAGTCGCGGGAGCTGTCCGACGAGCACCGCCGCGTCGTGGCCGAGGCAGAGCTGTCCGTCAGCGGCGGCTGACGCCCACCCCCTGATCGAGTGAACAGCTTTCGGACCCGAAAGCTGTTCACTCGATCGAGGGGAGGGGAGGGGAGGGGCGTGGCAGGATCGGCGCCATGAGACCTGGGGGAACCGAGGAGCGACCGGCGGTCTTCTTCGACGATGCTGACGACTTCCGGGCCTGGCTCGAGGCCAACCACGCCACGGCCACTGAGCTGTGGATGGGCCTGAACAAGAAGCACGTCGTGCCGCGCGGCCTGACGTGGGAGGCCGCCGTCCGCGAGGCGCTGTGCTTCGGCTGGATCGACTCCCTGTCGCAGGGCATCGACGAGGACAGCAGGCGCCAGCGCTGGACTCCGCGCAAGCCGACGAGCAACTGGAGCGCCATCAACATCAAGGCGGTCGAGGAGCTGACCGCGGCCGGGCGGATGCACCCGGCGGGCCTCGCAGCCTTCGCGAAACGGCGCGACGACCGGTCGGGCATCTACTCCTATGAGAACGGGGAGCTCACTCTGCCAGCGGAATACGACGCCATGCTGCGCGCCGACCCGAGGGCCTCCACCTTCTGGGACGGTGCCACTCCCTCCTATCGCAAGGCGGTGACGAGCTGGGTCCTCACGGCCAAGCAGCAGGCGACCCGGGACAGGCGGATGGCAGAGCTCGTCGAGGACTGCGCGCACGGTCGGCTCGTCAAGCCCATGCGCTATGGGACGGAGCCCGCGTGGGTGGCCAGGTTGCGTGCGCAACTGAGCTGAGCGGCATACGGCATCTTCCGTATGCCGCTCAGCTCGCTCCCACGGACACCTTTCCGCTCGCTCGTGCAACCTTCTCGTCATCGGTGGCGTACATGCGGTAACAGACTGGACTTGGCGACAGGGGAGTCATGGGCACGAGGGACCGGCGGCGGGACACCGAGTTCACGGCCTTCGTCAGGGGGCACTCGGACCGGCTCCACCGCTACGGGTATGTCCTGACGGGCAGCGGTGCGGAGGCCGAGGAGCTGGTGCAGGAGACGCTCGTCAAGGTGTACCTCGCCTGGGAGCGGATCTGCCAGGAGGGATCGCCGCTGGGGTACACCCGGTCGGCGATGGCCCGCACCCACATCTCGCGGTGGCGATCGTGGCGCCGCCGGACCGCGCTGGAGGACCGGGTCGTCCTCGACCGCACCACCGCCACGACGTCCTGGGAGACAGAGGCGACCGAGCGCGACGGCATGTGGCGAGCGTTGGGGGACCTGCCGCCACGGCAACGGGCCGTAGTGGTGCTGCGCTTCTACGAGGACCTGACCGAGCGGGACATCGCCGAGGCGCTCGGATGCGCCATCGGCACCGTGAAGAGCCAGCTGTCCCGTGCCCTGTCCACCCTCCGCGGCCAAGGAGCCGCCCACCTGCTCGTGTCGGAGGAGGCGCGATGAACGACCTGAACACTCGGATTCTCGAGGAAACGCTGAACGAGCGTGCTGGGTCCATGCCGCTACCGGTGCCCGCCGGCGTCGAGCTGATCGACCGGGCGGGACGTCAGCGTCGTCGACGCGCGGCGCTCGGCACGATGGGCGGTGTCGCGGCGACTGCCGCTGCCGCGCTCATCGCGGTGCTTGCCATGCCGTCAACTGCTCCGGAGCGCCCCGCGCGGCCGGCCTCGTCCAGGGCTCCGAGCACCTCGGTTTCGGAGGCACCGGTCGGACAGCAGCCGCTCAGCATCGACGACGTCGCTCGCGTCAACGGGGTCCACGCCTGGGCGACTGCGCTGCCGCCCGGGCCGGCCGTCCAGCGCGACCTCGGTTACGACGCCTGGCGAGAGGACGGGCACATCGTCCTGCAGATCGACGGTCGCCGATTCGCGCTCACTGACGACGTGCATTTCCTGGCCCAGCCGACCAAGGTCGCCGACGGCTGGCTCTTCGCTGCCCATGAGGGCAGCCTGATGCCCGCCACGCGCGTCCTGCACGTGCGCACCGACCTCGAGATGACCGTCGTCGCTGAGGCAGAGGACGTCCGGCAGGTGGTGGCAGCTCCTGGAGGACGGGGCTTCGCGGTCGTCACTGGCAGCGCGGATCCAGACGAGGACGTGACGGGCACGGTGACCTTCTTCTCCGCGGCCGACCGTCAGGAGAGGCACCTCGAGCTGCCTGGTTGGCGGCAGCCCCTGATCGCAACGTGGGACGGCGATGTGGTCACCTTCCCGGCCCCGGGCGGCCTGCCGACACCGCTCCGCTCCTACGACCTGCGCACCGGGCGCTGGAGTGACATCCCGCTGGCGCCCGCACTGGCCGACGTCACGGACGTTCGCGTGCTGGCGCTCCCCGGTGCATGGGGAGGCGACCAGGCGAGGGCACTCGTCGAGGTGGAGCGGTCCAGTGGGACGACGTGCGCGCACCTCATCGAGG
>DASUQN010000513.1:0-8525 GCA_036280515.1 Intrasporangium sp.
ATCGAGGTGCAGGGCACCGCCGAGGGTCAGCCGTTCGAGCGAGCCCTTCTCGACGAGCTGCTCGAGCTGGCCGCCAAGGGCTGCGCCGACCTCACCGCTGCGCAGCAGGCGGCGCTCGCCTCGGGCACCGAGGGGGCGGCCTCATGACGAAGGTCGTCCTCGCCACCCGCAACCACCACAAGGTCGAGGAGCTGCGCGAGATCCTCGCTGACGTCTGCGGCGAGCTCGGCCTCGACATCGTCGGTCTGGACGAGTTCCCGGATGCGCCGGACGTCGTCGAGGACGGTGTCACCTTCGCCGAGAACGCTGTGCTCAAGGCGCAGTCCGCAGCGGCGACCACCGGCCTCCCGGCGCTCGCGGACGACTCGGGGCTCGCCGTCGACGTGCTCGGAGGCGCCCCCGGCATCTTCAGCGCCCGCTGGTCCGGGAGCAAGGGACCCGGTGCCGACCGGGCGAACCTCGATCTGCTGCTCGCCCAGCTCGGCGACGTCCGCGAGGAGCATCGGGGCGCGGCCTTCGTCTGTGCGGCCGCACTCGTCCTCCCGGATGGGCGGTCCGCGGTCGAGACCGGCCGCTTCCCCGGCCGCGTCGCTCACCAGCCCCTGGGGACTGGCGGCTTCGGCTATGACCCCGTCTTCGTTCCCGAGGAGCAGCCGGATCCGGGCGCCGGACGCACGCTCGCAGAGTACGCAGCGGAGGAGAAGAACGGCGTCTCGCACCGGTTCCGGGCCTTCCGCGCGTTGGCGCCGCACCTGAGGGAGCTGCTTCGGCAATGAGCTCGACCAGTCCGGCGGCAGGCGAACCGATTGCGAGCAGGCCAACTGCGACGCAGCCGGGCTCCGTCCTGGCCGGCGCCGCGAACGGTCTCGTCGCCGGGCTCCTCACCGTCGGGCTCAGCACCCTCATCGCGGCGCTCCTCGAGTGGCTCGGCGGGACCGGTGGTCAGGCCGCCCCGATCGCTGCGGTCAGCAGCGCCTTCGTCGACCGGACACCACCGTGGCTCAAGGACCTTGCCATCGCCGCGTTCGGCACGAATGACAAGCGGGCCCTCCTGATCGGCGTTGTCGTCGTCCTGGCCGTCCTCTGCGCCCTCATCGGCGTCCTCGCCAGGACGAGGCTCACGGCGGCCCTGATCGCCTTCGGCGTCCTCGGGGCCACCGGCGTGGCGGCGGTCCTCTCGCGGCCGGACGCGTCACTGCTCGACGCTGTTCCAACGCTGCTCGGAACCGCCGTGGGCCTGTGGTTCCTCAGCCGCGGCACCCGGTCGGTGGACGCAATGGGCGCCGACAAACCGGCGCGACGCCTCCTGTTGGGGGCAGCGGTAGGCGGCTCAGCGGCATACGTCGGCGGGCTGCTCGGGGGTGGCTCGGCGGCGGCCACGGCTTCACGGGAGGCGATCGCGCGCGAACCCGCGCGGGCGACGAAGATCTCGGTGCCGGCGGGCGCCGACCTCAGAATCTCGGGAGCGACCCCGTTCATCGTGCCCAACGACGACTTCTACCGGATCGACACCGCGATCGTCGTGCCGCGGGTCAACGCCGACGAATGGCGCCTCCGGGTCACCGGCATGGTCGAGCGGGAGGTTGAGCTCGACTGGAACGCATTGCAGGACAAGCCGATGCGCGAGGCGCTCGTGACTCTGGCCTGCGTCTCCAACGAGGTCGGTGGGGACCTCGTGGGCAACGCCGTGTGGACGGGCTGGCCGGTGCGCGAGCTGCTCGCGCAGGCTGGCCCGCGGCCCGGTGCCGACATGGTGCTCCAGACGAGCGCGGACGGATGGACGTGCGGGACGCCGCTCCCCGCTCTGACCGACGACCGCAACGCCCTGCTCGCCGTGCGCATGAACGGGGAGCCGCTGCCGTTCGAGCACGGCTTCCCGGTGCGGCTCGTCGTGCCGGGACTGTATGGCTACGTCTCGGCGTGCAAGTGGGTGACCGAGCTGAAGGTGACGACGTTCGCGGAGGACATGGGCTACTGGACCCCGCGCGGCTGGTCAGCCGAGGGACCGATCAAGACGTCGTCGCGCATCGACGTCCCGCGCTCAGGCGCCACGGTGCCGGCGGGCCGGGTCGCGGTCGCAGGAGTGGCATGGGCGCAGCATCGCGGGATCGCCGAGGTGGAGGTCCAGGCCGATGACGGTCCGTGGACGCCGGCGCGGCTCGCGGCGGACGCGAGCATCGACGCGTGGCGCCAGTGGATCCTCGACTGGGATGCGACGCCCGGAAGCCACACGCTGCGTGTGCGTGCCCGGGACCTGACGGGGGCGCTGCAGTCGGCGATCGAACGGCCACCCGCCCCCGACGGTGCGGAAGGCCTGCACACGGTGACCGTGCGCGTCGAGTGAACTCGCCACGCACCCGTCGTCACGTGCGTCCCGGAGCCAGCCCCGCGGCATACGGGATGGTCGTCCTCCAGTCAGGCTCGCCCGTCGACGATCGCCTCGGCCTCGATCTCGACGAGGAGGTCGGGGTGGATGAGCGCCGAGACCTCGAGCATGGATGCGGTCGGCCGCACGTCCCGGAAGACCTCACCATGGGCTCGGCCGTACTCCTCCCACCGAGAGATGTCCGTGACGAACATCCGCGTGCGGACCACGTCGGCCGGCGTGGCCCCGAGCTCGGCCAGGGCGGCGGTCAGGATCTCGAGCGCCACCGTGGTCTGGGTGTAGGCGTCTCCGGCGCCGACGATCTGTCCGTCCCGGACAGCAGTGGTACCTGACACGTGGATCGTGTTGCCGACCCGCATCGCACGTGAGTAGCCGACGAGGTCCTCCCATGGACTGCCCGTGCTCAGCCGTTGCCGCATGCCGTCAGCCTAGGCAACTAGGCTGGTCCCCGGCTCTCGAGGTCTGCGGAGCCGCGCAGGCGGACGTGGTGGAACTGGTAGACACGCAGGATTTAGGTTCCTGTGCCATCGGCGTGCGGGTTCGAGTCCCGCCGTCCGCACTCTCGTGAACGACCCCGACGAAGGAGACCCCGTGAGCGACCGACTCGAGCCGGGCGACCAGGCACCCGACTTCACCCTCCCCGACGACACCGGCTCATCGGTGAGCCTCGGCGACTTCCGCGGTCGGAAGGTGATCGTCTACTTCTACCCCGCAGCCATGACGCCCGGGTGCACGAAACAGGCCTGCGACTTCAGCGAGTCACTCGAGTCGCTCCGGCGGGACGGCTACGAGGTCATCGGGATCAGCAAGGACAAGCCGGCCAAGCTGGCGAAGTTCCGCGAGCGTGACGCGCTGAGCATCCCGCTGCTGTCTGACGAGTCGCTCGACGTCCACCGTGCCTACGGCGCCTACGGGGAGAAGAAGCTCTACGGCAAGACGATGGAGGGCGTGATCCGCTCGACGTTCGTCATCGACCAGGACGGCGTCGTCTCGCACGCCCTCTACAACGTCAAGGCCACCGGTCACGTCGCGAAGCTCCGACGCGACCTGGGCATTGCGGCCTGACGGTTGCTGACACCTCCCGCGACTAGAGTCGACACCAGCCTGCCGAAAGGACGCGTCATGACCGATACCGCACGCATCGAGAGGGACATCGAGGCCGCCCGGGCCCGCCTCGAGGTGACCGTCAACGAGCTCGCCTACCGGACGCAGCCCCAGGTCATCGTCCAGCGCCAGGCAGACAGTCTCATGCTCAGGCTCCACGAGGCGACGCACACGCCCGATGGCAGCCTCCGTGTCGAGCGGATCGCCGCGGTCGCAGCCGCCGTGGTTGCCGTCGTCGTCGTGGTCGGCCTGCTTCGCCGGCGTCGCTGACTCTCGCTGAGCATCCGGGAACCGCGCAACCACATGGCAAAGGGCACCTCGACGAGTGGGTCGACAGCGTCCAAGCTGCCGATCCGCATGCTTCACGACCGACTCCTCGTCAGCCTCGAGCGCGAGGGCGAGCGCCGTAGCGGCGGCGGCATCCTCATCCCTGCGACGGCCTCGGTCGGCCGACGACTCGTCTGGGCCGAGGTCGTCGCCACCGGTCCGAACGTCAGGCAGGTGCAGCTCGGGGACCGGGTCCTCTTCGACCCGGAGGAGCGGGCCGAGGTGGAGCTGCAGGGACGCGCCTACGCGTTGCTGCGCGAGCGGGACATCCACGCTGTCGCCGCGACCCGCATCGACGACGGCCAGACCGGCCTCTACCTCTGACGACACCGTCTCGCTGCGGACTTGCTGTCCTCCGCCGCCTGCTCGACCCGAGGGGGAGCACCGGTCAGATCGTGCGCTGGCGGGGATCATGGCAGGGCTACTGGCCGCGTGGCCGGTAGGGAGGTGTCATCATTCGGCGCGAGCGGATGTCACTGGCCGTCGCCGCTGGTGGACCCGGACGTCGGGGACGGCGACACCGTCGTCGTCTGCGTCACAGTTGTGGTGACCGTCGGGGTCTCCTTGGACTTCTCGACTGCCTTCCCGAACGCGGAGACGGTCGTGGCGTCGACCGTCCCCGTCGCCGGTACGCCCAGGTCCTTCTGCAACGCCTTCAGTGCGTCTGTGAGGGAGTCGGTCCACTGCCCGTCCACCGGGCCGTCCCAGTACCCGGCTAGCTTCAGCGTCTGCTGGAGCGCCGCGGTCGAGGCGACAGCGGCTTCCGCGGCCACGCCACCCTTGGCCGCCAGGTCGGAGCGCAAGGCCGCCTCGGTCGCCTTGTCCATCGTCCCGGTGACCGGCAGACCATGCGCTTTCTGCAACGCCTCCACCGAGGCGACCGTCGCCGGGCCATACACGCCGTCGACCTTGCCCGTGTAGTAGCCGGCGCCGGTCAGGTCCTGCTGCACGGCTGCCGTGTAGTCGTGGACCGCCTCGGCGGCCTCCTCCTGCTGCGCGTCGGGCAGACAACCGGCCGCGGCATACAGCTGCAGCCAGGACATCTCGAGCGCCACGGCCGCCGCGTTGAACTGCTGGGACGCCGCCCGGAGCGGGGTGTCGTCCGAGATCCCTCCCTGTGCGGTGGCGAGCTCGCTCTCGGCCTGCTGGACCCGGGTGACGGCCTCGGCGGGCACGGTCGGTGTCGCCGTCGTCGGTGTCGCCGTCGCCGGCCGTGACACGGTGCCACCCGTCGCCGAAGCGCGGGCGGCCGCAAGCTCCGCCTGAGCTGCGGCGAGTTCGTGCTCGGCGTCGGCCACCTCCTGGTGCGCCTCGACGGCCGCCTGTCCCGCCGACGCGGCGTCCTGGCTCGGCTGCTTCACGTCGGCGCCAGCGGTCTTGACGTCCCCGACCGTCGGCGTCGTCTCGTTGAGCAGGTCACCGTAGCGGTCCAGCGCCGTGATGTAGCTCGCGCTGGCCCCGCAGAACTGCGCGCTCGCCGCTGCGGCCGCAGCCGTGGCGTCCTCGAGGGCCTGCTGCGCGCTGGTCACCTTCGCCTCGGCGGCCTGCACGGGGGTGTCGCCGCCCGTGCTGCAGCCGACGAGCAGGCAGGCAGCAGCAGCGGCGGACAGTCCAAGCGAACGCATCTGACCACGGAGGGACCGCGCGGTCAGGCGCCGTGACCGATCCACCGACATGAGCGCCCTCCTCCTCCGGGGAGCACGCTCTCTGCGCGTCGGACTCCCGTGGTTCGCACGGTAGTGGCTGCTCGAGCCCACGCATTCACCCGTTTCGGGCGAACGTCCATGGTGCTCCCGAGGCCGTGCCCTCGCCCGATAAGGGTGAGGCGACGGGGCATCCCGCAACCTAGCGTGACGTCATGAGCGATGTCGAGGTCACCACGCGCACCGGCGGCGTCCTCGCGGCCACCTGCCTCTCAACGCTGGTCGTCAACGCCAACACCTCAGCCGTGACCATCCTGCTGCCGGCGATCAGCGAGGACACCGGGATGAGCGTCACGACTCTTCAGTGGGCGGTCACGGGGTACTCGCTCGTGGGCGCCGCCGTCATCGTCACGGCGGGCTCGTTGGGCGACGTCTTCGGACGCAAGCGCGTCTTCCAGCTCGGCCTGCTGCTGTTCGTGGCGTCCTGTGTGCTGATCGCGCTCTCGTCCTCGGGCGAGATGGTCATCGCCGGCCGGTTCATCCAAGGAGCTGCCGGGTCGACGATCCTGGCATGTGGGCTCAGCCTGATCTCTGTGGCCAACAGCGGTGAGGCGCAGTTGCGCGCCGTCTCGTTGTGGGGCGCCGCCGCGGCCGTCGGTGCGGCTGCGGGGCCGCTGATCGGCGGTGTGCTCGTGGACATCACCGGGTGGCAGGGCCTCTTCTGGGTCGACGCCGTCGTCGCCGCAGCCTGCATGGTGTTGACCTACTTCACGGTGTCCGAGTCGCGGGATCCCAGCCGGTCCCGCTCCATTGACTACGCCGGTACCGTGCTGATCGCCCTCACCCTGGGACCGCTCATCCTGGGCCTCAGCAAGGGAAGCGACTGGGGTTGGGGCTCACTCGCGACCATCGGATGCTTCGTGGTGACGGTCTTCGCGGGCTACCTGTTCGTCGTCGTCGAACGTCGTGTGAAGGTGCCACTGCTCGACCTGGCCCTGCTGCGCAACCGGATCCTCGTCGGGGCCACCATCGCGATCCTCATCGGCGCAGGGACGATCAACGCCCTGATGTACCTGCTCAGCCTGTACTTCCAAGACCCCGCCACCCTGGGCTTCAGCCCGCTCCAGGCGGGGATTGCCACGCTGCCGGCCGCGGCCGGCTTGGTTGCGGTCGCGCCGCTCGTGCCCAAGCTGGCCGCGCGTGTCGGCGGCAGGCAGGTCATCGGTCTCGGATTCCTGCTGACCGCAGTGGGATTCGCTGTCGTAGGCCTCGTCCAGTCCGACTGGAGGTACGGTGCGTTCGTCCTCCCGCTCATCGCCATCGCCGTGGGCATGGGCCTGTCCAACGGCCCGGCGTCGTCCGCCTCGACGGCGTGCGTCTCCGCGAACGAGGTCGGCGCCGCCTCGGGGGTCTCGAACATGGCTCGCTACGTCGGGGCAGCCGTCGCGACCGCGCTCGCCGCGTCGATCTATGGCACGGTGATCGCCAACCAGACGGCCGAGGGCGCGTCCGACGCCGACGCGCTCTCGTCCGGCCTCAGTGCGGCGTCGTGGGTGATGGCCGGGTTCAGCGTCGTCGGGCTCCTCATGGCGGTGCTCATGGGTCGCCACAGGACCGCGCTCGGCACGGTGCACGACGCGGCATCCGCGGCGGCGGCCACGTCGCACACCCTGCCTACCTCGGCAACGCCGGTGCTGCAGCAGACATCGTGATCCGGTCTGCGACAGCCGGATGAGTTCTCCTAGATCCCGCGCCAGGTCGAGGTAGCGCGGCCGAGTCGTTCCGAGATGCTAGAGCCCACGAGCACGCCGACCGCGATCGCAACGATCGACATGAGCGCGTTGAGGAAGTCGCCCAGCCCCGCGGCTTGGTCGGCGCCGATGATCTGCGCGACGCCCTCCAGGCCCAGCGCCCCGGGCACCAACAGCCAGAAGGTCGGCAGGAACGTCACCGGCACCGGCGGCCCGCTCCTGCGGCTCTGGATGGCGTAGCACACCGGCAGCACCAGGGCGGCCGCGGTGAAGCTCGCCCCCAGCGATCCCAGCGTTCTCCCGGCGAGGAACTGGACGGCATACCCGACGTAGAGCACCACCAGCAGCCAGCCGAACGTGCGACGCGGCGCCGACGACGCGACGTACTGGCCCAGGCCGAAGACGAGGACTCCCACCCACGGCGCCCACGCACCGAGCGCCCGGGTTGGCGCGCCAGAGAGGGTGGGTATGCCGGCCAGCTGTGCCCCCATCGCGATGCCGAACGACAGCAGGAGCAGCCGCTCGAGGCCGTAGACCAGCCGGGCCGATCCCGCGAGCATGTCTCCGCTGGACAGCTCCACGGTGCCCATCGTGAGGGCGGCCCCGGGCAGGAAGGTCACGAGGGCTGGTATGACGATCTCCAGGGGTGAGGCGTCGAGCAGCGGGGCCACCCAGCCGAACACCACCCACGTGACGACGAACGCCGTAGCGACCGGCAGCATCAGCGAGAGCATCGGGTCCTTGTCCGCCCACCACCGCAGCCATCCGGTGAGGAACCCGAGCAGCACGAAGGCCGGCATGGCTGCGGCCGCGGGGTTGAGCATGAGCCCGAGTCCCAGCGTGAGGACGCCGCTGCCGAGCACGGCCACCACAGGCCCGAACCGCGGTCGCGCCGTCAGCAGCTCGTCAAGCCGACGGCGCGCGGTGTCGACGTCGATGGTCGCGTGCCGGATGTCGTCGACGAGGCGGTACAGGGCGTCCACCTGGTCGAGGCGCATCGGCGTACTGCCGCCGGTCATGAAGTCGACTTGGCTCGAAGGGCCGAGGTCGATCCGCACAAACAGCCCGGTCGGCACGATGAAGAACGTCACGCCCTGGGCGCCGTATGTCCTCGCGACCTCGTCGAGGATCTGGGTGACCCGGTCCGCCGGCTCGCCTGCTCGGGTGAGGGCGACACCGAGGCTGCGCAGCAGCTCGAGCACCGCCTCGGGTGGCTGCGCCGGGACCGGTTCGGGTGCGGCAGGGACCTCGCCCGCGAGATTCGGGGCGAAGTCGGCGATGCGCGCCCAGAAGCCCCTGCGCTCCGGGCGAAGC
>DASUQN010000514.1:0-3551 GCA_036280515.1 Intrasporangium sp.
CGATCGGCCCCTCAGGCGAGCTCCTCGGTGCGCTCTCCATGACGTTCGACGGAGAGGGCCAGGTCGTCGGCCTCCGCAACCAGATCAACCCGGACAAGCTGCGCCACCTCGGCGAGGTCGGGGACCTCACCGCGCTCATACGGGGCGAGTGACCGCCCTCGTCGAGGGCAGGCGAATGTGTCCTTGGTCGCGGACCATGACGAACCGCCTCGACGCTCACTGGCTCGTGCCGTTCCGCAGGCCGATCATCCTCTGTGGGTGATCCGCTTCCCGGACAGGACTCCCTACGCTCGCAGCACGACGGCCCCGGGTCCGCTCTCGTTACGGGAGGATTGTCCTCATGCATGATCCGCCTGCGGCTGCAGACGATCGGCGGGAGACCTCTGGAGATCGCCGCCTGATGATCCTGCTCGCCATGGCGATGTTCGTCCTCGTGGTCGACACCTCGCTGATGAACGTGTCGATTTCGGCCGTCATCAGGGACCTCGAGACCACAGCCAGTGGCGTCCAATCCGCAATCGCGCTCGAGGCATTGGTCTCGGCGGCATTCATCCTGATCAACAGCAAGATCGCTGACTTGATCGGGCGCAAGCGGGCCTATGTCTTGGGACTCATGGCCTACGCCATCGGTGCTGTGGCCATGACCCTGGCACAGAGCCTGACTGCGATCATCATCTTCTGGGCGATCATCGGCGGGCTCGGCGCATCATTGCTGCTGCCGGCCATGCAGTCACTGATTCACGGCAACTTCACCGGTGCAGCGCAGAAGCAGGCGTACGCGATGGTCGGGGCGTCGGCGGCCATCGCCGCCGCGGTCGGCCCGCTGCTCGGTGGGGTCGTCACGACCTACTTGTCCTGGCGAGTCGGCTTCGCGCTCGAGGCCGTGATCATTGCGGTCATCCTGAGCCAGATCAAGCTGGTCCGCGACGTTCCGTACACAGGCTCGCGCCGAATCGACCTCGTCGGCGCCGTCCTGTCGGTGCTGGGCATGGGTGGGGTGGTGCTCGGGATTCTCGTCTGGCAGGAGGGCGGGGAGCGCGTCGGCCTGCTCATGGCGATCGGAGCCGTGGCATTGGCGGCCCTGGCCTGGTGGCTCATCCACCGGAAGCGGGCGCAACGGGTGACCTTGCTTGACCCTGATCTGTTCGGGCACCCCAACTTCACCGCAGGCGTCACCGGTCAGATGCTCCAGCAGGTAACGCTGGGCGGCGCGATGATCGCACTGCCGCTCTACTTCCAGATGACCCTGGAGTACAACGCCATGCAGGCCGGCCTCTCGTTGGCCCCGCTGTCGCTGACCATGTTCGCGGCGGCACTGCTGGCCGGACAGAAGGCCGGAGACCGGCGTCCCGCCGCGATCATTCGCACTGGCTTTATCTTGGCCAGCGTGGGGATGGCCATCATCATCCCGTTCGTCCCACGAGCGAACAGTGGCTGGGCGACCGCGATCCCGCTCGTGATCACAGGCGCCGGGTTGGGCCTGTTGGTGTCCCAGCTCAACAACTACACCCTCGCCCCCGTCGAACCGGAGCGGATCAGCGAGGCAGCCGGCGTGAACTCCGCCGCGGGCTCCTTCGGGCTCTCGTTCGGTCTCGCGATGGCCGGCGGACTCATGCTCGCCGCGCTGTCCTTCAGCTTCACGAACCTGACCCAGGACAGCGCGATCATCCCGCCGGCCGACAAGGAACACATCGCCGCCGTGCTCGAGGACGATGCCCAGGTCATGAGCAACACAGCGCTCGAGGAGCGGATCACCGGCCAACCCCCGGCTGTGGAAGCAGAGGTCGTGGCCATCAACAACGACGCTCGCAACCGCTCGCTGCAGGTCGCCCTCTGCGTGCCACTGCTTGCCGGTCTCGCCGGACTCGTCAACTCGTTCCGGATGATGCGCCTTCCCGACCTGAAGCCGGCCGCACCGCTCGAGGGGATGGACCTCGGCTGAATGAGGCGGTCCTGGCGCCGAGCAGCGTCCACGCTCAGTAGGAGCTGGAGCGCTTCCAGAGATCGATGCCGGCCTCGACGGCGTGCTCGTCGATGCGGTTCAGCTCGTCGGTCGAGAAGTCGAGCCCGCCCAGGGCGCCGAGGCTGTTCTCCAGCTGCTCGACGCTCGAGGCGCCGACGAGGACCGAGGTCACGCGTTCGTCGCGCAGCGCCCACGCGAGTGCGAGCTGGGCGAGCGACTGACCCCGTGACTGGGCGATGTCGTTGAGGGCCCGGACATGGCGGAGCGACTCCTCCGTGAGCAGGTCCGGGCTGAGCGACTTGGCCTGCGCGGCACGCGAGTCCTGGGGGATGCCGTCGAGGTATCTGTCGGTCAGCATCCCTTGGGCCAGCGGCGAGAAGGCGATGCAGCCCACCCCCTCGTCGCCGAGCACGTCGAGCAGGCCGTCCTCGACCCACCGGTTGAGCATCGAGTAGCTCGGCTGGTGGATGAGCATCGGCGTGCCCATCTCGCCGAGGATCTCGATCGCCTCTCGTGTGCGGGTCGCGGAGTAGGACGAGATCCCGGCGTAGAGAGCCTTGCCCTGTCGGACCGCAGCGTCGAGGGCGCCCATCGTCTCCTCGATCGGCGTCGTCTCGTCGAAGCGGTGGCTGTAGAAGATGTCGACATAGTCCACGCCCATGCGGGCGAGCGACTGGTCGAGGGAGGCGAGGAGGTACTTGCGGGAGCCGCCGCCCTGACCGTAGGGCCCGGGCCACATGTCGTAGCCGGCCTTCGTCGAGAGGATCAGCTCGTCGCGGTGCCGCTTGAAGTCCTGCGCGAAGATGGTCCCGAAGTTGCGCTCGGCCGAGCCGTAGGGCGGGCCGTAGTTGTTGGCGAGGTCGAAGTGGGTCACGCCGAGGTCGAAGGCGCGCCGGAGGATGGCCCGCTGCCGGTCGAGGGTGACGTCGTCGCCGAAGTTGTGCCACAGCCCGAGGGAGATGGCTGGGAGGTCCAGGCCGCTCGCCCCGCAGCGGCGGTAGATCATCGAGTCGTAGCGAGAGCGCGCGGCCTGGTAGTCGTCGGCGTGAAACGTCATGGGCCCATCCTTCCCCCGGTGGTGAATTCGGCCAAAGGGTTGTCAGTTTCGCAACGGCGGGCAAGACTCCGCATTGTGACACCCCGTGGATCCCCGCGGTTCGAGGGATCCGTCATCTGCAGCGCGGCAGGAGGGCAAGGCATGACCCGTATCACCGTGATCGTCGACGGAGTGGAGTACTCCGACGAGGTGGAGCCTCGGACCTTGTTGGTCCATTACCTGAGAGAGGCTGTCGGCAAGACAGGCACGGTCGTCGGTTGCGACACGAGCAATTGCGGGGCCTGCACCGTCCACCTCGACGGCCGGAGCGTGAAGTCCTGCAACGTCCTCGCCGTCCAGGCGGACGGGCACGAGGTGACGACGATCGAGGGCCTTGCGCCGCCCGGGGCGGACGGGCAGCTGCACCCGATGCAGCAGGCGTTCCACGAGTGCCACGCGCTCCAGTGCGGCTACTGCACGCCCGGGATGATCATGCAGGCCGTCGACCTGCTCAAGGACAACCCGAACCCCACCGAGGAGCAGATCCGTGAG
>DASUQN010000515.1:0-3117 GCA_036280515.1 Intrasporangium sp.
TCGCCGGAGACGTAGCCATCCGGCTCGAAGCCCGCGATGTGATGGGCGAAGTGCAGCGGGATGAGGTCGATCACCGGTCCGGCTGCTCCATGCCGGGGAACGTGACCGGGTCGAGCCCCCACGTGTCCGCCGCGAGCTGGACCGCGGCGACCCAGCGCGCGATGTCGTCCAGCGACTCGGTCGTCGGAGCCGTGCCGGGTACCTCTGTCGGGGCGCCCACGGCACGCTTCAGCACGGTGTCCCCGAGCCGGCGGGCACTGCCCTGATCGTTCACGGGGAAGGGGAGGGACCACCCGCTCGCCGCGTCGTCGCGCCCGATGAGTCGCTCGAGCCCGCGGAGGCGCTCGAGGGTGTCCAGGGCCCGGCGGCGCTGGGTCCCCGAGGACTGCGCCGCGACCACCTCGAAGGCGTATACGAGTGGCGAGGTGCGCTCGGCGAGCTGGGGCCGCACGGGGCCCGCCTCGGCGGCCGGCGCGACGTCCGCTCCGAGCAGGCCAGCAGAGGTGAAGATCGTGCCGTATGCCGCTGTCAGCAGTTCCCGCGTCCCTGCAGTCGCGCTCGTCGTGGCCGCCAGGTGCGCGGAGGGCAGGGCGGCCAGCCTCTTCCTCAGCTCCCCGACCGACAGCGGCCCGCTCGTCGGCGCGCTCGTCGTCGGCCCTGTCGTCGACCCTGTCGTCGACCCAGCACCGGTGGTTGACGTCGGGGCCGGTGCGGGGCCCGCCGAGGGGTCGGCTGCTGCCGGTGTGATCTCCTCGGCCGGCACGCCCTCGTTCGTCAGCCGGCCGACCAGCACAGTCCGCAGCTCGGTGAGGAGCGTCCGTGACTCCTTGAGCACGGCAGGTCTGGCGGCACGTGGCCACGCCCGGAGCAGTGCGTCGAGGTCCCGGACGACCCCGATGACCAGGGCCTCGTCGGGGGCACGGCGCCTGGTCGGCACCGGCGGGGGAGGCTGGGGGAGGTCCACGCGCAGCCCGCACCCCGTGACTGCCGCCAGAAGGGCAGCGCCGCCCCCCACGAGGAACAGCCGTCGGGTCGTTGACACCCGCGGGAGGTGCACCCGGGACCCGCGCGCCCGGGTGTCGCCATTCATGGGTCAGATCTTCCCACGGGACGTGCGTCGCCCGGCGCGCGGCTAGAGTAGATGCACGCGGCGCGCATCCCAGATGGTGTGCGCCGGGATTCGAGAAGAGCAGGAGGTGTGGGCGATGAGCACGGCCGAGCAGATCAGAGCCACCATCGAGCCCGCTCTCGGGCCGCTCGGGCTCGTCATCGAGGACATCACCATCAGCCCGGCCGGCAAGCGCAGGGTTGTCCGCGTCCTCGTCGACACCGACATCGCCGATCTGGACCCAGCCGACACGTCCAGCCCTGTCCCGCCAATCTCCCTCGACGACGTCGCCGACGCGACTCGCGCGGTGAGCGACCGCCTCGACGAATCTGACGTCATGGGGCGCGCCCCCTACGTCCTCGAGGTCAGCTCGCCGGGCATCGGACGGGCCCTGAAGTCCCGTGACCAGTTCCGCCGCCAGGTCGGTCGGCTCGTCGAGGTCGTCCACGACAGTGGCTCGGTCACGGGCCGCCTCACCGAGGTGGGGACGGACCGTCTGACCCTCGAGGTCCCGGCCGTGAAGAAGGCTGCCGCCCGCATCGAGGGGATCGAGCTGGACTCGGTCCACCGGGGAACGGTTCAGGTCGAGTTCAAGCGGCCGGACGAGGCGCGCTCGTCGGCTCCCGACGCGGCTGACACGGACGCCGGAGTCGCCGGCTCGGAGGAGAACACCTGATGGACATCGACCTTGCCGCCCTCCGAGCCCTCGAGCGGGAGCGGGACCTCAGCCTCGACGTGCTCATCCCCGCGATCGAGCAGGCTCTTCTCGTCGCCTACCACCGCACCGAGGGCAGCTACCGCCTCGCACGGGTCGAGCTCGACCGCAAGACCGGGCACGTCATCGTCTGGGCGCGCGAGGAGGGCGAGCTGCTCCCGGCGGACGAGGGCGAGCGCCCCGAGCGAGGCGAGCCGGGTCCGGAGTTCGACGACACCCCAGAGGGTTTCGGTCGTATCGCCGCTTCGACGGCCCGTCAGGTGATCGTCCAGCGCCTGCGCGACCTGGAGGACGAGGCGATCCTCGGCGACTTCAAGGGCCGCGAGGGCGACGTCATCTCCGGCATCATCCAGCAGAGCCAGGACCCGCGGAACGTCCTCGTCGACTTCGGCAGCGTCGAGGGGATCCTCCCGCTGGCCGAGCAGGTGCCGGGGGAGCGGTACGTCCATGGCGAGCGCGTCCGGTGCTACGTCGTCAGCGTCAAGCGCGGCCCGAGGGGGCCGCAGGTCGGGCTCTCCCGGACGCACCCGAACCTCGTCCGCAACCTCTTCAAGTTCGAGGTGCCGGAGATCGCCGACGGCACGGTCGAGATCGCGGCGCTCGCTCGGGAGGCAGGCCACCGGACGAAGATCGCGGTCCGCTCCAAGGTGCCCGGCGTCAACGCCAAGGGCGCGTGCATCGGTCCCATGGGAGCTCGGGTACGTGCCGTCATGACGGAGCTGCGCGGCGAGAAGATCGACATCGTCGACTACTCCGACGACCCGGCCGAGTTCGTCGCGGCTGCCCTCTCGCCGGCACGGGTCCAGTCCGTCCAGATCGTCGATGCCGCCGCTCGCACGGCGAGGGTCATCGTGCCCGACTACCAGCTCAGCCTCGCGATCGGCAAGGAGGGCCAGAATGCTCGCCTCGCCGCCAAGCTGACCGGCTGGCGGATCGACATCCGCCCCGACACCGAGGCCGCCCCCGTGATCGAGTGAACAGCTTTCGGGTCCCCGCGGCGAAGCCGCGCCCCCGAAAGCTGTTCACTCGATCAGGGAGAGGAGGCCCCGGGACTCAGCTCGGCCGCATCGGGGTTAGACTGTTCTGTGGCCGACCGGACTGGACTCCGCGCCGAGCCGTCCCGCACGTGTGTGGGATGTCGAGGAACGGATAACTGGTCGGCCCTGCTGCGAGTGGTCGCGGCGAAGGACGCAGATGCACCGGGAAGCACCCCGGTTCACCTTCGGCCGGACCCGGGACACCGACTGCCGGGGCGGGGTGCGTGGCTGCATCCCCGACCTGAGTGTTTCGAGCT
>DASUQN010000516.1:0-5351 GCA_036280515.1 Intrasporangium sp.
CGACATGCCCTCCTTCCTGCGCATCGGCATGCAGGTGCTCCTGGAGACGGGCGAGCAGCACGCGAAGACCCGCGAGGCCTACATCGACGTGCGGGACCAGTCCCGCCTGATGATCTCGACGTGGGTCACGGCGTTCCTCCCCGACGACGCCGGTGCTGACCTGGCCGAGGACCTCGCCAGCCTGGTCGTGGCCCTGTCCGATGGCATGATCGTCGGCTCGCAGGTTTATCCCGACTGGGAGCCCGGCCAGTACGTCGATCTCCTAGCCGGCACCATTGGAGCCATCGCCGACTCGGCGCGGTGAGCTCGACGAAGGACGTCGGGCCCCCGGTCATGGGCCACGCACGCCCGCCGCGCCCGCTTGCCGGCTGGCCTCGAGTTCGGCGATGAGCGTCTGGGCGTCGTACGGCCCGATGTGGCGGCGCTCGCCGACGAAGAACGTCGGCGTCCCTCGCGCGCCACTGCACTCGGCGCTCATCACGTCCTCTCGGATCCGCTCGGCGTGCACCTCCTCGTCGAGGTCGCGCAGGAAGCGTTCGACGTCGAGTCCCAGGGCGCCCGCGTAGCCCGCCAGGTCCTCCGTCTCGAGCTCCTCCTGATGCTCGAAGAGCAGGTCGTGCATCGACCAGAACCGTCCCTGCTCCCCCGCCGCCTCTGCAGCCGCGGCAGCGAGCTCGGCGTGGGGATGCACATCGGGCAGCGGCAGGTGCCGCATGACGTAGCGCAGCTCGTCGCCGAAGTGCGCCCGAACCTCCGCGACCACCCCGGTCGCGCGGCCGCAGAACGGGCACTCGAAGTCCGAGTACTCGAGAAGCGTCAGTGGCGCGGTGGCCGAGCCGCGGATGTGGTCGCGGGCCGGGTCCACCGGCCGGTCGAGGACCACGGGCAGACCCGCCGACGTCTCCCCGTGGAACACGGCGGCCAGCTTGAAGACCAGCCACCCCAACAGCGTCGCGAGGACGAGCGAGAGGAGTACCCCGACGGTCGCCTCGTCCTGCAGCTCCGGCCCGAACGCGAGCCCGAGGATGAGCAGGGACACCGTGAAGCCGATGCCGGACAGCGCCGCCCCGCCGAGGATCTGGCCCGGGCCGACGCCCTGCGGGAGCGCGCCCACGCCGAGCCGAGTACCGAGCAAGGCAACACAGCCGATGCCGACGAACTTGCCGACGACGAGGCCGAGGACGATGCCCCAGGTCACGGGTGAGCGCAGCGCCTCCCCGAGGACCCCGCCGCGCAGGTCCACACCCGCGTTGGCGAGCGCGAAGACCGGCACGATGACATAGCTGGTCCAGGGATGCAGCACGAGCTGCATCCGCTCGTTGACCGGCACCGCCTGCACGAGCGCCGCCTGCGCCGATCGCCCCACATGCGCGAGCGGCGACTGCCGGAACGCGTGGAACCGGCGGGCGGCCTGCTCGACGGCCTGCCGCCGCGGTGTGTAGGAGGGCACGAGCAGGCCGGCCACCATGCCGGCGACGGAGGCGTGCAGCCCCGAGGCCACGGTCGCGAGCCACAGCACGAGGATGGTGACGGCGTAGGGCCAGGTCCGCCATACCTTCATTCGACCCAGCGCGACGAGGACGGCCAGGGCCACGAGGGCAATGGCCAGCGCGGCGACGTTGAGGCTGTCCGAGTACACGAGGCCGATGACGGATACCGCGACGATGTCGTCGACCACGGTCAACGTCAGCAGGAACACGCGCAGCTGGGTTGACGTCGTCGGCCCGACGAGCGCGAGCGTGCCGAGGAGGAAGGCGGTGTCGGTGCCGATGACGATGCCCCAACCGTTGGCGGCCTCACCGGCCGGGTTGACGAGCAGGTAGAGCAGCGCGGGGACCACCATGCCGCCCACGCCCGCGAGCAGGGGCAGCCGCAACTTGCGTCGGTCGGTCAGCTCGCCGATCGAAAGGTCTCGGCGCACCTCGAGGCCGATGACGAGGAAGAAGACCGCCATGAGCCCGTCGTTGATCCAGTGGCCGAGGTCCATGCGGAGCGTCCAGTCGGCCAGCTGCACGGCGAGCTCGGTCCCCCAGAGCTGCGAGTAGGCTTCGGACCACGGCGAGTTCGCCCACGCCAACGCGACCAGCGTGGCGACGAGGAGCAGGGCGGCCCCGCCCGACTCGGTGGCGAGATACTGCCGGAGCGGCGCGGACAGCTGACCCGCAAGCTGGTATCGGCGCGTCGCGGCGGTCGTCGTGGCCACGCCCTGATCCTGCCCTGACGGAATGGTCAAAGGCACGCAAACGATCGAGTGAACGACATCTGGCCCCCGAGCTTGCTCGCTCGAATGGCAGAAGGAGAGGAGGCCGTATGCCGCTGGGCTCGCCGGGTGCCCAAGAAACCTTCCGCGGTCGTGTCGAAAGCGGGACGGCGGCTTCGTCGTCGCACGTGTCCGGCACCCTTGGGCGGTGCCACCACACCGAGAGGCATGACGATGAGCACCGAGACCACGAACCAGCACGACCCCGGCGAGGACATCACCCACTTCCCCGTGACGCCCGACCCGTCACCGGGGCTGCGCGCCCTGGACAGGCTCGTCGGTACCTGGGCGGTGACGGGCGGCGCCGAGGGAACCGTCACCTACGAGTGGATGGAGGGTGGCTACTTCCTCTTCCAGCGCGTCCACCTCGAGCAGTTCGGCCAGCAGATCGAGGGTCTCGAGCTGATCGGCAACCTCCGCCCCTTCGGCGAGGAGCCGAGCGCCGACGTCCACTCCCGCTTCTACGACACCACGGGCAACACCCTCGACTACGTCTACGAGCTGGAGGGCGACACCCTGCGAATCTGGGCCGGCGAGAAGGGATCACCGGCCCACTACTCGGGCACGTTCGATGACGGCGATCACTCCGTGTCCGGCTCGTGGGTGTACCCGGGGGGCGGAGGCTACGAATCCACCATGACCCGCATCAACGACTGACGACTAAACTCCCGTCAGAAGGGGGCGGGCATGAGGTACATGCTGCTGGGATACACGAACGCGCAGACCTGGGACGAGCAGACGGTCACGGCCGAGGAGATCCAACGGATCTGCGACTTCTACGAGCAGTTCGAGCAGGAGCTGCGCTCCTCCGGCGAATGGGTCGGTTCGGAAGGCTTGGCGGACCCGTCGCACACGACCACGGTTCAGCAGGTCGGCGGGGTACCCGTCGCGACCGACGGGCCGTACGCGGAGCTGAAGGAGACGCTGGTCAGCTTCTCGATCGTCGACGTGACCTCGCACGACCGCGCGGTCGAGATCGCTGCCCGAGTCGTCGAGGTCACCGGCGAGCCGATCGAGGTCCGGCCGATCATGGACGGGCCCAGCCCCGGCGGCTGACCCCAGGTGCAGACCGACACGCGGACCGAGGACCTGCTGCGACGGGAGGCGCCGCAGGTCCTCGGTGCGCTCGTGCGTCGCTACGGCCACTTCGACCTGGCCGAGGATGCCGTGCAGGAAGCCCTGCTGCGGGCGGCAAGCCAGTGGGAGCAGGACGGCTTTCCAGACCGCCCGCGGGCCTGGCTCATCCGGGTCGCCTCGCGGGTGCTGACCGACCTGCTCCGCCGAGAGATCGCTCGACAAAGCCGGGAGGAGCGGCTGGCCCGGGCCGTCCCACTCGATGGTCACACGACGGCAGGCCCAGAGGACGAGCGCCCGTCCGAGGGCGACGACAGTCTCGTCCTGTTCTTCCTCTGCTGCCATCCGGCCATCTCCCCGCCCTCGCAGGTGGCGCTGATGCTTCGGGCCGTCGGGGGCCTCACGACCGAGGAGATCGCCCGGGCGTACCTCGTCCCGTCCGCCACGATGGGACAGCGCATCAGCCGGGCCAAGTCGGCGATCGAGGCGGCGGGAGCACGTTTCGTCATGCCGACTCCTTCCGAGCGGCACGACCGCCTGCCCGTCGTCCTGCATGCCCTCTACCTCGTCTTCAACGAGGGCTACGCCGCAACGTCGGGCGAGCAGCTGATCCGCGTCGACCTCAGCTCCGAGGCCATCCGGCTGACCCGCATGCTCCGCGCGGCCCTGCCCTCGGAGCCCGGCGTCGCCGGACTGCTGGCCCTCATGCTGTTGACTGAGGCGCGGCGTCCGGCCCGGACCGACGCCAAGGGCGACGCCGTCCCGCTTCCAGAGCAGGACCGGTCCCTCTGGAACCGGGAGCTGATCGCTGAAGGGACAGCCCTGGTCACTGAGGCGATGTCGCTCGGCCCACTGGGCCCCTACCAGCTGCAGGCTGCGATCGCCGCCCTGCACGACGAGGCCGCCACCCACGAGTCGACTGACTGGCCGCAGATCCTTGCGCTCTACACGCTGCTCCAGCGGTATGACGACAGTCCGGTCGTCGTCCTGAGCCGGCTCGTCGCCGTCGCCGAGGTCCAGGGCGCGGCGACGGCGCTCGAGGAGTTCGCCGTCATCGCGGACGAGCCGCGGTTGCGCGGCAACCATCGGGTCCCTGCCGTGCACGGCTTCCTCCTCGAGCGGATCGGAGATGACGACGGTGCTCGTGAGGCGTACGAGAGGGCTGCGACGCTGACAAGGTCGGAGCCGGAGCGGCGTTACCTCACGCGGCAGGCCGCGCGCCTTCGCGGTTCCTGACAGCCGCGACGAAGACGAGGGCAATGAGCACGACGATGAGGATCACCATGAGGGCAACGCCAGGCATGGTGTGGCCCACGCGGTCGAGGAAGGCCAGGTCGGACAGCGGTTGGCCAAGTGCGGTGAGGGCCCACGCCGCAAGGAAACCGCGGCTCACTGCAGGTGGGCTGGTGCTCACGACGACCGCCCCGACGACGAGGTAGCTGACGACCCACAGCATGGTGATTGCAGGGTAGGGAGTGCCGCCCTGCTCGTTGGCAATGAGGGCCGTGTAGGCCACGAGCGTGACAGCGCCAGTGAGAGTAAGGCCGATGACCGCCCAATCGTGACGCGCGAGGCGACTGGGCCACGCTGCGTGGATGACGCCGGATCGGGCGACCGACACGAGGCACGCGACGCCGGCCGCGACGATGAGCATCTCGCCCAGGGCGGCAAGCAGCCATCCCACGTTGAGATAGTCGACGCCTTCGACCGCCATGATTCCGAAGGCCGTCAGCAGTGCGTTCCCTGCGACGAGAGACACGCCAAGGGTTAGGCCGGACGACACCCGGCCGGACCGGTCGATGGTCACTGCGATCCCCACGGCAATCGCCGCGATCCCGAGGATGAAAAGGCCCATGATGAGGCCGGGACCGATGGCATAAATGCGGTCGTCAATCGTCCAATAGGCACCATAGCTGGCGATGATCAGCAGGCCGCCGAGGGCCGACGCCACGGATACGAACCGCCGGGCTCCGCTGGAGAGCATCGGCGTTTCAGCCGCCGCCGTCTCCGCCGTGCC
>DASUQN010000517.1:0-2898 GCA_036280515.1 Intrasporangium sp.
GACCGACCCGCCGCCCCGGACCTCCGTCAGGGCGTGCACGAGGTCCTCGAGGTCCCCGATGCGGTCCTTGAGGAGGTAGCCCAGGCCCGCCGAGCCGTTCTCGAAGAGCGCGAGCGCATAGCTCTCGTCGGTGTGCTGGGACAGCACGACGACGCCGATGCCCGGGTGGCTGGCGCGGATGGCGTGAGCGGCCTCGATGCCCTCCATCTGGTGCGTGGGGGGCATTCGGATGTCGGTGAGCACGGCGTCGGGGGAAAGGCGACGCACCGCGTCGAGCAGCTCGGTCGCCGTGCCGACGCAGGCCAGCACCTTGATCTCGCCGGAGTCCTCGAGGAGTCGGCGCAGGCCCTCGCGTACGAGGTAGTTGTCCTCGGCGATGACGATGCGCAGCGGCTCAGACACCGGCGGTCTCCCTGGGCTGGTCGATCGGCAGGTCGAGGGGCAGGTCGACCACGAGCCGGGTGCCGTGCCCTGGGGTGCTCGTGACGGTGACCCGCCCCCCGACCGCGCCGACCCGGTCGCGGATGTTCGCCAAGCCGCCGGGTGAACCGTTGCGCGATGCGGTGTCGAAGCCGCTTCCATCGTCGTGGATCTCGACCCGCAGGCTGCCTGGCGTGGTGCTCACCGTGACTGTGGCGTGCGTGGCGCGCGAGTGCTTGGCGACGTTGGCGAGGGCCTCGCGCACGGTGTAGAAGGCAATCGCCTCCGTGTCCGGGCTCCACCGTTGGTGGCGGACGTCGTCGGACGCGAGGATGGTCAGGGGGATCGGGAAGCGCGCGGTACGGGACTCGACGGCGGAGACGAGGCCGTTGTCGGTGAGGACCTGCGGGTGGATGCCGTGCGCGAGCTCGCGGAGGTCGGCGAGGGTCTCACGGGCCTGGTCCTGCAGCTCGGCCAAGTCGGTATCGCTCAGCTGGCCGCGGCCGAGCCGGTTGCGCGAGAGGCGCAGGCCGGCGATGAGGGCCACGACGCTCTGCTGGATGCCGTCGTGCAGGTTGCGCTCGATCCTGCGGCGCTCCTCGTCCTGAGCGGCCACGAGACGCACGCGGGAGGCGGTCAGCTCGGCGAGCTGGTCGGCGAGCTGGGTGGAGAGACGGACGTTGGAGAGTGCCGTCGTGGCCTGACCCGCGACCGTGCGCAGGACGTCCCGCTCCGCGACGGAATAGGCGCCGTGGCGTCTGGGCCCAACCTCGAGGAGCCCGACCGGAGTCTCGTGCTCGGAGAGGTGATGGGTCACGACCGCGTTGCCCGTTGGATCCCCGGCGATCCCGCTCGGTGAGTGCACCGGCTCCCCCGCGATCGTGGCCAGGCGGATGCGGACCCACGACGCGTCGACGCCCTCCCGGACCGCCTCGGCGAGGCGACTGAGCAGTGCGTCCGGGTCGGCAGTGTGCTCCAGCCGGCGACCCAGCTCTCGCAGCAGCGTGAGCTGGCGGGCGTGGTCGCCGAACACGGCTCGCCTCACGGCAGCCTCGAGACGGCCCCGGAGCGGCAGGAGGAGGACTGCCGTGAGCGCGGTGACGATGACGGCGCTGGCCGGCGGGATCCGCTGCAGGAGGATGAGGCCCGGCCCGGCGACCGCTATGCCGTAGAAGATCGCGATGAGCATGGACGACGACCGGACGACAACACGCTCCCGGTCTCCCGCCGCGATGTCGAAGGCACCATAGCGGAGGATCCCGTGGATGCCCGCGACCGGGAGCGCGATCATCGAGGCGAAGACCGCTCCCTGGATGACCCAGGCCATCGGCGTGTCCTCGAGGCCGAGCTGCGGCAGGAAGGTCCACAGCGGGAAGGCGACCATGGCCACGGCGAGGGCCCAGCCCATGAACCGCAACCGCCGCCGGACCGCAGCGCCGCCCAGGACGAGGCGACTCACGAAGACGGTGACGCCGACGGTGACGGGGATGATCCACTGCGAGGCGAGTGCATCGACGACGGGCGCAGCCCAGCTGAGACTGTCGACGGCGTAGGGGTTCGGGAGGTCCTCCGGGATCCCTGAATAGGGCGCCGGCACGAGCAGTGGACTGGTCAGCAGCGTCACGGGCCCCGCGACGACACAGAGCCAGAGGGAGCCCATGGCGACGCGCTGCCAGCGATGTTCCACGGTGCCGTCAGGGAAGGCCGCGAGCATGAGGAGGAATCCGACCGAGGCGAGTGAGTTTCCGACCAGACCGATGGCGTTGAGGGTGGGGAAGCTGCTCCAGGTGACCGCGTCGGCGTTGGTCTGCACGAGGGTCTCGAAGCTGGACCCGACGCCCGAGCCAACGGATGCCAGGGCGACGTAGATGGCCATCGGTGAGGACGAGGCCGTCAAGAGCCACATCCCGAAGACGAACAGGGGTAGCCCGCCGAGGAAGGGCCAGGCGAGCCCGCTGCCCGGCTCCGGGCCGGGCACGAGGAAACCCCTCACGACGAGGACATGGATCAGGCACGCGACCCCGATGGGTCCCAGCGTCAGCAGCCATGCCCGCCTTCTCAGCACACTTCATGATCCGCCCTAGCGCGCGCCGTCGGGAGTGGGTTGGCCACACTCGCCACCCGTGGACAGCCTCCATGGATGGTGCGGCTGGGCCACGTTCCCACAGCGACCGGCGGCGAGGACGGTTGGACGCCAACACCTGGCGCCAGGGGGCGCCCGAGATCAGCTGGGAGGGAACCCAATGCGCAGGACCTACACCGTGCTCGCGTGGATCATCGCGGGCGGCGTCTTCGTCCAGGCCGCCGCGATCGCCTTCGGCTTCGGCGGGATGGCTGGTTACGTCCAGGAGGGCGGCGTCGTCGACAAGGCGCTCGTCGAGAGCCGCACCGTCGGCAACTTCACCGGGGAGCTCGGCTTCCCGATCCACGGGATCGTCGGCGGGATGGTCATCCCGTTCGCCGCCCTCGCGCTCGTCG
>DASUQN010000518.1:0-5762 GCA_036280515.1 Intrasporangium sp.
TTGGGTGAACACCGTGGTGACCGGAGTCAAGCACCCCATTGCAAGTCTTTGCAAGAAGTTACCCGAACTTGCTGAAAAACTATGCAAGACTGTTGCGAGGCCCTAGCCTTCCAGCCATCCGCTCGCCGGCCCGGGCGAGCGGGGAAGCCAAGCCGAAAGGCGGCTCGTGAAGGCAAGACTGAGGGACATCGCCGTCCAGGCCGGGGTGTCGGAGGCGACCGTCTCCCGCGTCCTCAACGGCAAGCCGGGCGTCGCGGAGGGGACCCGCCAGTCGGTGCTCACGGCTCTCGACGTCCTCGGCTACGACCGGCCCAGCCGGCTGCGCCGCAAGAGCGCCGGGCTCGTCGGTCTCATCGTGCCCGAGCTGACCAACCCGATCTTCCCCGCTTTCGCGCAGGAGATCGAGAACGCGCTGGCCCAGAACGGCTTCACACCAGTGTTGTGCACACAGACCGCCGGGGGAGTGCACGAGGACGACTACGTGCAGATGCTCCTCGACCGCGGTGTCGCCGGGATCATCTTCATCTCGGGCCTGCACGCCGACACGAACGCCGACCCCCAGCGCTACACCGCCCTGCGTGAGCGCGGCCTGCCGCTCGTCCTCGTCAACGGCTACATCGAGGGCGTCGACGCGCCGTTCATCTCGAACGACGAAGTCGCGTCGATGGGGCTCGCCCTCGACCACCTCGTGAGCCTGGGACACCGCGAGATCGGACTGGCGGTGGGCCCGGACCGGTTCGTCCCGGTCATCCGAAAGATCGCCGGCTTCCGCAACTCGATGCAGTCGCTGCTCGGCCGATCCGACCTCGACGACCTCATCGAGCGCTCGCTCTTCTCGGTCGAGGGTGGGGCGACCGCCGCGTGCCGGCTCATGGACAAGGGCTGCACCGCCATCGTCTGCGGCTCGGACATGATGGCCCTCGGCGCGATCCGCGAGGCGCGCAAGCGGGGCCTCAACGTGCCTCGAGACATCTCCGTAGTCGGCTACGACGACTCCACGCTCATCGCCTTCACCGACCCACCGCTGACGACGGTGCGTCAGAGCGTGCCCGCGATGAGCGCGGCCACGGTGCGCGCGCTGCTCGACGAGATCGCCGGCCAGCCCTCTCCCCGTGCGGAGTACGTCTTCCGGCCCGAGCTCGTCGTGCGCGGTTCGACCGGCGCCCTCCGCCGCTGAACGACCCGATTGGGAGATGAGTGCGTATGCCGCTGGGCTCGCTCCCGCCGTGAGCCTGGCCCGGGTGCCCGGCAGGGTTTCCATCCTGCAACACACCCGGAAGTCGGGAACTCCTGCCTGAAGCATCAGTCAGGAGTTGCGAGGTAGCGGGCGTGTTGCGGAATCTGTGAGGGCTGGTGGATGGTCGGGGAGTCACTGGGCGGTGCGGCGGGTGGCGAGGAGCCGCCCGAGGGCAGCGACGACCGCGGGGATGTCATCGACGCGGTGGCGCGCCGCGGTCGAGCCCGGCCCGACCTTGACCGTCACGTCCTCCGGCCGGGTCATCCGCGCGAACACGTCCTCATCGGTCACGTCGTCGCCGAAGTACATCCGAGCGGTCACCCCGCGGTCGCGACCCAGGGCCGTGACGGCGGAGCCCTTGTCCGCGTGCGAGACCGACAGCTCGAGGACCGACTTGCCCTTGAGGACCCTGACGCCCGGATGGGTCAGGGCCACCTCGCGTGCCTCCGCGACGGCCGCATCAGCGATGT
This sequence comes from Intrasporangium sp., assembly GCA_036280515.1. Lineage (GTDB taxonomy): Bacteria > Actinomycetota > Actinomycetes > Actinomycetales > Dermatophilaceae > Intrasporangium. Next base: position 1,708 of record DASUQN010000518.1, read on the forward strand.
CGCGCGGCAGGCCACGGGTGTGCACGACGACCGCGGCGGTCTTGTGCTCGACCGTGACCAACGGATGCCGCTCGGCGACGAGGCGACTGATGTCGGCATCGAGGGCTTCGAGTCGCCTCTCGTCCTCGGGGCTCACCGCCGCGGCCTCCATGGCGGACCGGACGGCCTGGCTCGTCGACTCGGCCCCATGGCTGCCGATGAGCACGATCGGCTCGTCCTCGGCGACGGAGGTCAGGGCGCCGAGCGCCTCGAGGTCGCGGCCGGACACGATCGCGACGGTCGTCGCCGGGAGGGCCGCGAGCGCCCGCAACGACTCCATGCCACCCGCGGCGGGCCGCACCGCCATCGGGTCGACGTCGAACGGTGCGAGGACGCCGTCGAAGTCGGTGGCCACGAGCAGCGACTCGGCCACGGCTGCCCTCCCGAGCGCACCATCCAGAGTGTCCAGCGATGTCACTCGCGGGCACCCGTGCTGGTGGTGGCCCGCTCGCTACCAGAGGTGTCGAGCGAGTCGATGGGGGCGAGCGGCGCCGACTCAGGCGGTGCGACCGGCGCGGAGGGCGACCCACCACGGGCGTCGGGCGGCGGCTGGTCAGGGGCCGCGTCGAGCGCGGCGAGGAAGCGGCGCGCCCACCGCTGGACGTCGTGGTCGGCGACGCGACGCCGGAGCGCTCGCATGATCCGCTGCTTGTCCCTCGTCGGCGTGTGAACCGCGCGGAGCATCGCCTGCTTGAGGCCCTCGATGTCGTGGGGGTTGCACGCGAAGGCCTGGTGTAGCTCGTGCCAGGCCCCGGTGAACTCGCTGAGGACGAGGGCGCCCCCGAGGTCGTGGCGACAGGTGACGTACTCCTTGGCGACGAGGTTCATTCCGTCCCGCAGCGGCGTCACGAGCATGACGTCCGCAGCCTGGAACAGCGCCGCCATCTCCTCCCGAGGGTAGGAGTGGTGCAGGTAGTGGACCGCGGGAGCCCCGATACTGCCGAACTCGCCGTTGATGCGCCCGACGGTCTGCTCGACCTCCCCACGGAGGAAGCGATAGGCCTCCACACGCTCTCGGCTGGGGGTCGCGACCTGGACCAGGGTCACGTCGGGCGGACTGATCTGGCGCTCCTTGAGCAGCTCCTCGTAGGCCTTGAGCCGGTGCCGGATCCCCTTCGTGTAGTCGAGCCGGTCGACCCCGAGCAGGAGCACCTTCGGGTCCCCGAGGCTGGCGCGGATCTCCTGGGCTCGCTCCCGGACGTCCGGCCGCTTCGCGAGCGACTCGAGGCCCCTGTAGTCGATGGAGATCGGGATCGCGGCGGCCCGAACAGGGCGGTGGGACCCGTCGGAGAGTGCGACCCGTTCCCCTTTGGTCTTGAGGCCGAGGAGCTGTCGACAGGCCCGCACGAAGTTGCGGGCGTCGGCCTGTCGCTGGAAGCCGAGGAAGTCGGCGCCGAGGAGCCCCTCAAGGAGCAGAGCGCGCCACGGCAGCTGCGCGAAGAGCTCGACCGGTGGCCACGGGATGTGGTTGAACCAGCCGATGCGCACATCGGGCCGCAGCTCCCGGATGAAGGTCGGGGCGAGCTGGAGCTGATAGTCGTGGACCCAGACCCGGGCGCCCGGTGCGGCCTCCTCGGCGACCGCCTCGGCAAACCGGCGGTTGACCCGCTCGTACGCCGCCCACCACTCGCGGTGGAAGGACGCCGGGACGATGACGTCGTGGTAGATGGGCCACAGCGTGTCGTTGCTGAACCCCTCGTAGAAGTCCCGGACGTCCTCCGCGCTCAGGCCCACGGGCCGCAGGTGCATGCCGTTCTCGTCGAAGGGGGCGGGCGCCTCGCCGGCGTCACCGGACCAGCCCACCCAAGCGCCGGGATTGGCCTGCATCACCGATTCCATCGCGGTCACGAGGCCTCCAGGGCTGCGCTGCCACCCGACCTTTCCGTCCTCGTCAACGTGCTTGTCGACCGGGAGGCGGTTCGCCGCGACGACGAGGTCAAAGGTCTTCCTGGAACTCGTCACCGAATCATCTCCTCGCGTGCACGGTCGTCGGTCAGCCACGAGCTGTGACCCGAGTCGAGCGTGCGATGGATGTATCTCACTCTAGCCACCGAGGTCTGGCGCCCTTGGGGGTCCCGTTCTAGGGTCGACCCCAAGGGAGACTCCGTCAGGTCACCCGCGCCGACACATACCCCACTGCGAGGAGGGCCAGCGTGAAGATCTCAGACGTTTTGCGCAACAAGGGTGATGGGGTCGTCACCGTCAAGCCGGACGACACGGTGTCCACCCTTCTTGCGCTGCTCGCCGAGCACCGGATCGGGGCCTGCGTCGTCAGCGCCGATGGGGCTCAGGTGGACGGGATCGTCAGTGAGCGGGACGTCGTCCGTCACCTCCACTCGGAAGGACCGGGGATACTCGAGGGCACCGTGTCGTCGATCATGACGAGCGACGTCACGACCGGCACCGCGCGCGACGACATCGCCGACCTGGCGGGCACGATGACCGAGCTGCGCGTGCGCCACGTCCCGATCCTCGACGCGGACGGCAAGCTGGCCGCGATCGTCAGCATCGGCGACATCGTCAAGTCCCGTCTCTCCGAGCTCCAGTCGGAGCGCGACCAGCTGCGGGACTACATCACTCACTGAACACACACACACTCACCGAGATCACAGACTGACACCGGGCTCGCGCGAGGCGGGCTCGCCGAGCCGCGCGGTCAATTACCGTAGGGGTATGGCTGCGCACGACCGAACCCGCTGGGTGCCCGCACCCTCCCCGGGTGCGCGGCGCGCCGGAGCGGGCGGCGCAGACGGGACGGGCGACTCCGACCAGCAAGGACACGAGCGCATCGGCAGGTACCGGCTCGTCGAGGAGATCGGCGAGGGCGGGATGGGTGTCGTCCACCTGGCCCTCGACCCGCACGGACGGGCCGTTGCGATCAAGGTGCTGCGCCCCCATGTCGCGGACGATGACGAGGCGAGGCTACGGCTGCGACGCGAGGTCGACACGCTGTCGCGGGTCCGCGACCCGCGGGTGGCAAGCGTCGTCGACGCCGATGTCATGGCCCCGCGTCCCTACATCGTGACGCGGTACGTCGCCGGTCCGGCCCTGGACGAGTGGGTGGAGGCGCATGGGCCACTCGACCCCGACGCGTTGCTCCGCCTCGCGTGCGGCACGGCGGAGGCGATCCGGGCGATCCACGCGAGCGGTGTCGTCCACCGTGACATCAAGCCCGGCAACGTCCTCATCGAGGACGGCGAGCCCGTCCTCATCGACTTCGGCATCGCCCACATCCAGGACGACGTCCGCCACACGATGGGCGGACTCGTCATGGGTACGCCCGGCTACCTCTCGCCGGAGCTGGTCGAGGGCGCCCAGATCACGGACGCCACGGACTGGTGGGGCTGGGCGGCGACGATCACTTTCGCGGCGTCGGGTCGGCCCCCTTTCGGGCGCGGCCAGATGGACGTCGTCCTCGCCAAGGTCCGGGCTGGCGAGGTCGACCTCGACGGCGTCGACCCCCGTCTCGTCCCTCTGCTCCGGGCCTCCCTGTCTCCCAATCCTGCCCAGCGTCCCCACGCCGACGACGTGATCGACGCGCTGGCGCGCTTCGCCGCGGGGAGGGCGGCCACCGTGCCCAACCCTCGCGGTGGCCCCTGGGACGACCTCTCGCAAGCCATTCCGCCGCCGGCCGGCTCCACCGAGGTCTTCCAACCGCGCGGCACGGCCGTCTACCCCTCGGTCGACGAGGCTCCCCGCAGGCCCGCACCGTCCCCCCTCGCTGGCGCCGCCGCAGCAACCGGGGCGTCCCCGCCCATGCCTCCTCCGACGGGACCGGCGAGGATGGCACCCGCCCCGGTGGCACCCACTCCGGTAGCGCGCGGCCCGCAGACCCCGCCACGCGCCTGGCCGCCTGGTGGCGGGGGAGCGAGCTCAGCGGCATACGGCGATATTTACGACGACGAAGACGATGATCTGAACGTCCCTGTGCGCGAAGGTGATCCGCGGATTGGGTTGGCCAAGCGGACCGGAACCCTGTGGGCAGCGGCGACCGCCTGGCTGGGGCTGCTCGCCTT
>DASUQN010000519.1:0-6434 GCA_036280515.1 Intrasporangium sp.
CGTCTTGCCCACGCCGCGGGTGCCGGTGATGATGATCGGCCTCGGCGTCCGACCATCGAGCGCGGCCACTGCGAGCGCTTCGCGGACCGCGCCGATGAGCCGTTCCCGGCCGACGAACGCGGGCGGTGCGGCGTTGAAGCCCGGCCGGTACGGGTTGGTGGAACGAGTCATGAGCAAACTCTAGCGGCTATAGCAGCGAGTCACACTTATAGCAGGTTGTGCGCGCAAAGCGGCCCGCGTTCGAGCCGCTGGCGGCCCGCGCCGGTGAGACGGGGACGACTTTCTCCGCCAAAGGGCTCCCACCCGGCCACCAAGTCCGGTGCTATTGGAGGAGCATCGGTTCAGAAGGGGACGGTCATGACACTTCGCGCATTCCTTCGGCACGACGATCTGTTCAGCGACGTGCCCGATGACCTCTTGGACACCATCATCGAACGCGGTTCGGAGCAACAGGTGCCCTCTGGTCGCGAGCTCGTCCGACAGGACCAGTCGGGCGGGGGCCTGCACGTCCTGCTCGACGGAAGCGCGGACGTCGTGGTCAACGGGAAGCAGGTGGCCACGCTGGGTCCCGGTGACTACTTCGGGGAGATGTCCCTGATCGACAAGGCGCCGCACTCGGCGACCGTCGTGAGCGGGCCAGCGGGTGTCAAGACCTTCATCCTCTCTCCAGTGACCTTCCAGGGACTGCTCGACGTGTCGCCCCACTGCGACCGGGTCGCGTTCAAGATCCTCACTCGTCGAGTCCGCCGGCTCGAGGAGGCTGCGCGCAAGAACACCCTCTGAGCCCTCCTCCGCGTTGCGACGGGGTCTCAGGCGAAGATCGGGCCGACCGGTGGATAGGCCGACGTGAGCAGCGCCCGGATCTCGGTGAGGGAGGGGCTCGGGGCGCTGGCCGGCGACTGGAAGCCGGTGTCGAGCCGCATCGGCTTGCCCCACGCCACGAGGTCCTCGATCGCTCCGCCGGACGCGCCGCCGGACAGCGTGTCGAACCAGTCCATCCGCGCGTAGGTGATGTCGCCACCGATGCAGACGAGGTCCACCCAGGAGGGATCGGCGAGGCAGACGTTCTCGTAGGGGTCGCGGTGGTGCCGCTCGAGGACGAGCAGGTCGGCCGGCCGGCCGATCGCGATCGAGCCGAGATGCTCGTCGAGCCCGGCCAGGCGCGCGGCGACCGAGGTGACCATGGCGACGAGGTCCGCGGCGGCCACGGGGTGCTCCTGCCGCACGAGCTCGCGTCGCGCCACCTTCAGCTCCGCGAGCAGGCTCGTCGACCCGGACGGGAGCCAGTCGGCTCCGAGGGCGACGGGCATGCCGGCACGCAGTGCCTCGGCCGTCAGGGTCGTCTCGCCGTAGAGGCGCAGGTTGGATTGCGGCGACCACACGAGGCGGCAACCCGAGTCGGCGGCCTCGTGGAGCTGGTCCGCCGTCAGCGCGCTGCCATGGATGATGTTCGTTGCCGGCGTCGCGCCGCCGAGGTCGACAAAGCGCCGGAACTCCTCGGAGCTGACCTCGTCGCCGCGCCGCCCCTCGGAGAGGTGCAGGTAGAAGGCGTTGACCGTCCCGGCCGCGATGTGCGCCATGATCCGGTCGAACGACTCCTTGCCGAAGCTGCCGCTCGGCAGGTCGACGAGTGATCGAGCGCGGTGGGCCCCGAAGATCCACCGGTCGAGGTTGCGCACGAGCGGCTCGGCCCCGGAGCTGCTGCTCGCCGAGGCCGCCCCCTGGATGCCGGTCACGCCGCCCACGAGCGCCCGGACCTCGGCATAGCGCGTCTGGGTCTGTGGCGGCACGGCGTCCCGGAGCGCGTTCTGCGGGTCGCGAACGAGCTGCTTGTAGGCGGTCGACCGCCGCCACGCGTAGCGGTTGGCGTAGAGCTTCGGCGGCTCCCAGGCGGCGAAGACGTTGAACTCCGGATGGCCATGCAGGTCGAGCAGACCCGGGAGGATGACCCCTTCGGTGTCGTGGACCGGCACCGACGTCGGGCGCCGCCGGCTGACCCGGTCGATGCGGCCGTCCGCCACGGTCACGTAGCCGTTCGACCAGGCGCCCTCCGGGGTGATCACGGCGCCCCGGAGCGCGAACGGCGCTGGAGGCAGGGCGCGTTGCCGCCGTGGCGGCGGGGGGAGCTCGTCGGTGATCCCGCGGCTGTACGCCTCCTCGAAGGACTCCCGGCCTGCCGCGGCTGTCACAGGGTCGGCCATGCGCGTGCTCCCTTCGGGACGGTGACCTTGATGGTCGCGCGCTTCTCCTGGGCGTCGGCTCCCTGCCGCACCGCCCACGCGTCGACGGCCCGCCACCACGCGGGTGTGCCGGGAGGGAGGTCCTGTTCCGGGATGGCCACGAGGTCCTGCTCGTCCCAGGCGTCACCGTACGGCTTCGGGTTCGGCGTCACCTCCGGCGACACGGCCGCACTCAGTGCCGGTAGCTGCGCACTCCAGTCCGCGAGCTGCGCAGCTGTGGTGTCCTCGAGTGGTTGCCCGCTGGCCATGGCCGACCCCTCGGCGTAGGTGGGGTGTCGCACCGCGGCGATGTGGAGGTCAGCAGCGCGGGCAGCGCGCTCCGGCGAGCTGTCCTGCCAGAGCCCGAAGGCCCGCTTCGCGAGCGTCCCGAGCGTGATCACCGCCGTGACATCGGACTCGAGCAGGACGGCGTCGATCCATCGGTGCCGGTAGTCGACGATCCCCGGATCCTTCACGTGGCGGTAGCCGGCTGCCTGCCCGAAGACGCTGTAGAGGTAGACGTTGAGCATGACGTAGCTCGAGGTGATGCCGATCCGGGCGAGCAGCCCCTGGACTCGCTGGCCAGCCTCGCCGACGAGGATGCGTCGGCTGATCGCCTCGTGCGTCGCGGGGTCCTGGCCGATGACGAGCACCCGCGCCGACCCGTCGAGACGCCCGCGGTGGAAGACCGGACCCCACTCGACCCTGAAGTCCGCGAATGGATAGGCCTCCGGGCCGGTGTACTGCGCCACGAGCGAGGCGAACGGCTCGTCGACGTAGCCCGGGCAGGAGCGATGCTCGGCGACCATGCGGACCTCCCTTGACCCCTTGTCCTGAAAGGGTGCTCAGACCCTAATCCTGATACGGCCACCTTCGGGTCAGTTCGTCAGGGAACGGCGGGTCGTTCCTCAGCAGCCCTCCGCAGGAGCAGGTCTCGCTCCGCCTCGTTGTCCGTCATCGCCGCGGCCCGCCGGAACTCCTCGCGTGCCTCGTCCTCCCGACCGAGCTTGCGCAGCAGGTCTCCTCGCACACTCGGCAGGAGATGGTAGTCAGCCAGCGCCCCCGACTCCACCAGCCGGTCGACGACGGCCAGAGCGGGAGCCGGCCCAGCGGCATACGACATTGCGACCGCCATGTTGAGGTCGATGACAGGGGAAGGGCGCAGCTGTCTCAGCTGGTCGTAGAGCGCGACGATGCGCGCCCAGTCCGTCTCTTCGGCAGTGCGAGCGCCCGCGTGACACGCGGCTATCGCCGCCTGAAGGACATAGGGGCCACGTATGCCGCTGAGCTCGGTCGCGCGGTCGAGCGCGGTGAGTGCGTGGCGGATGAGCGACCAGTCCCACCTGGTCCGGTCCTGGTCGAGCAGCAGGATCGGGGCGCCGTCGGGGGCCATGCGCGCCCGGGTCCTGGAGGCCTGGATCTCCATGAGCGCGACGAGCCCGTGGACCTCCGGCTCCCGCGGCGCGAGAGCGGAGAGGACGCGGCCGAGCCGGATCGCCTCCTCCATGAGGTCGCCACGGACCCAGTCGCGACCCGAGGTCGCGGCGTAGCCCTCGTTGAAGATGAGGTAGATGACCTCGAGGACCGAGGCGAGACGTGGCGCGAGCTCGGCGCCCGAGGGCACCTCGATGGTGACGCCGTCGGCGCGCAGGGCCTTCTTCGCACGCGAGATGCGCTGGCCGATCGTCGACTCCGTGGTGAGGAAGGCCCGGGCGATCTCGCGCGTGGTGAGGCCACCGATCATCCTCAGGGTCAACGAGATGCGGGCCTGAGCAGTGAGGACCGGGTGGCATGCGGCGAAGACGAGTCCGAGCACGTCGTCGTTGATGTCCTCCATCGCCTGCTCGAAGTCGGCCTCGGCGAGGTCGGCCACGCGGTACTCCTCCGCGTGCCCCACCTGCTGGAGCTTGTCCCGGAGGTTCACGTCTCGCCTGATCCGGTCGATGGCGCGCCGACGGGCCGTCGAGGTGAGCCACGCGCCGGGGTTGTCGGGCAGCCCGTCGCGGGGCCACTGCTCGAGCGCCTGAACGAAGGCGTCCTGGGCGAGGTCCTCGGCGAGACCGATGTCGCCGACGAGCCGGGCCACGACCGCTGTCACCTTGGCGGCCTCGACGCGCCAGACTGCCTCGACGGTGCGCTGCACCTGGGGGTCGGTCATGCCCTCACCCTGCCACGCGCGCCCCCGCTCGGTTCGAGGTATTTCTCGCGGTCCAGGGCGCGCGAGGGATCACCTCGAATCGGCGCAGCTGGCCTCAGCCCTGGGCCGCCTGCCTGGCGGCTGCCTCCCTGATCTGCTCCTCGCGGCGCCTCAGCTCCGGGCTCAGCAGCGCGTCGAAGTCCTCCGCCGAGTAGATCTGGCGCAGCTCGAGGGCCTGGCCAGGATTCGGCGCGGCGGACCGGGGCCACCGCTTGACCCACTCGATCGCCTCCTCACGTGAGGAGACCTCGATGATCGAGAAGCCGGCGATGATCTCCTTTGTCTCGGCGAAGGGGCCGTCCGTGACGACCCATTCGTCGTTCTCCCAGGTGACGAGGGCCCCCTTGGACGTCGGGTGCAGGCCCTGGCCGTCGACGTGGACGCCGGCCCGAAGCATCTCCTCCTGGTAGGTCTGCATGTCGGCGTACTGCTCCTCCGTGCCGGGTGAGGCACTCTCGGTCTCGGGTCCACCGGGAACGATGATCATGAAGCGCATGGCGGTCTTCCTCCCGCAGGGTCTCTCGCCCTGCCTCACTCCTACGTCGAGCGGGGCAGGCGGCCTTCGACATCGAGGCTGTCACGGATCTTCTCCGCGAGCATCTGGTGGAACGTGACGCTCGCGAGATATCGGTTGTGCTCGCTCGCCAGCGTCCCGCCCGTGAAGAAGGCTGCGTCGTCGACGCCCTCGAAGATCCCGTCGGCCCGGAAGCTGAGCAGGTCAGCGTGGTCCCAGACGTTCCACCAGCCGCCGAGGTGCGCTGTCGGGGGCAGTGGTGTCCTGACCGCGGGGTCGTCGCCGTGGCGCGGCGTGCTCTCCAGGAAGAGGCCGAGCTCCTCGAAGAAGCCGACCTGGGAGGCCGTCGCGCACCAGAAGTCGACACGGATGTGCCGGTGTTGGGGCATCCGTGGCAGGAAGTGCGTCAGCACGTCGTAGAGCACCTGACCGCCCATGCTGTGGGTCACGACCACCAGGGGTTCGTTGCGCGCGCTGGCTGCGAAGGCGGCGGTCTCGAGCCCCGCGAGGACCCGCTGCGGGATCGGACCGGGCGCATCAGCCGTGCCGCGTCGAGCCACATAGGTGAGCACGTCGCCAAGGAACACGGGCACGAAGTCCTCGAGTGGCCTCCGAAGTGCAGAGACCGTCGCCTGGATGTTCCGGATCCCCTTTGCCCGCAGGCCCTCTGCGGTCGCGTCGGCCGTGTCCTGGCGGGCATCCTCGATCGGCCGGGACACGAGTGACCTTCCACCCCATGCGAACTGGGCACCAAGGTCACCCCAGTAGATCCGCATCACTGGCACCCCGGCGGGGTCGTCGGAGATCGACGAGGCCACGTGCTCCGAGAGGAGCGACTGGATCGTGGGCCACGGAACCTCCCGGAAGCGCTTGGCGGACCGGGCAAGCACTGGGTCGTCGTCCCGGACAGCGACGCCGTGGATGTAGACGATCGGCATGCTGCCTCCTCTCGGGACGTCCAGCCCGTATGCCGCTGGGCTCGCTAGACCTGGAATCTGGCCTTCGCGTTCGAGGGCACTCCGTCGCGGAACGGTGTCCCATTCCTCGCGGCCTCGCCCAGCGCCTCGAGGATCGGGACGAGCCCGTCCTCGTCGACATGGCCGGTGACCTCGTCCGCAATGGCCTTGACCTCGTCGGGGGCGTTCTCCATCGCGACGCCCCACGCCGCCCAGTGCAGCATCTCTAGGTCGTTGCGCTGGTCGCCGACCGCGACCGTGTGGATGGGCTCGACGCCGATTCGACGGCGCACCAGCTCGAGGGCGGACGCCTTGCTCACGCCCTCCGGGTTGATGTCGAGCCAGGCCGACCAGCCGACGGCGTAGGACACGCCGTGGAGTCCCGCCCGTTCCACCATCTCCCCGAACTCCTCGGCCGTCGCCTCGGGCTGGCGCAGCGTCACACGCGTGACCGGGTTGGCCACGAGCTCCTCCCACTCGACGACCCGCGTCTCACCCATGAGCTCGCCCTCGGGGAAGTGCTCGCTCACCTTGAAGCCGACGCCGAG
>DASUQN010000520.1:0-3402 GCA_036280515.1 Intrasporangium sp.
CCGCATCCGACGGTCGCGCGGTGGAGCGCCCGCTGCGGATCCCGATGCTCGGCGAGACCCTGTTGCGAACCATGCTCATCGGCAGCGGCGGCGCGGCGGCCGATGCGCTGGCGGCCGGGGCCACCGTCGTCACACCGCCGACGCTGGGCGTCGGCCTGCTGGAGTTCCATCAGTTCGACGTCCTGTACGACGCAGGGCTCCGAACCGGTCGACGACTCGTGGCCGAAGGCGCCATCCAGGCGGAGCCGGATACCGCAAAGGGATGAGCCCACAATCGTCCGGACCCGGGGTGCATTGGTCAGTTGTGACTATTGTTCGCCGCCGCCAGCCTCCATAAGTTGGACTACTCAACCGTTTGAGGAACCGAAACGGGGCATCGTTACGCACCAGCGCGATCCGGGGGGACGGACTGGTCTGGGAGGCACGGATGCGAGTCGAGACGCACGGCTCTGCTCGTGAGCGAGCGGTCGACCCCGTCCGCGCGCTGTGCCACGACATGCGCCAGCCGCTCGCGGCCATCCTCGTCCTCGCCGAGTCCGCCGGCAGCTGCGAACGGCGCAAGCTCGACCTCATCGCCGACCAGGCGCGCTGGCTCGCGCAGCTCGTGGACGACGTACTCGTCGAGGCGGCCCACGACGACGTCGGCGAGGTCGACGCGTCGGCCTGCGCGGCCCGCGCAGTCGCCAGTGCCTCGCCGTCCGCCGCGTGCGCCCTCACCCTCGAGGCGCCCGGACCCGTGGCAGCCGTCGCCCGGCCGGTCGCCCTCACGCGCGCCATCTCGTGCCTGGTCGACAACGCCGTGCGCGCAGCGGGTCCTGACGGCAACGTGTCGGTCTCCGTCCAGGCCAGTGACCAGGTCGCCGTGACCGTCCGCGACGACGGCCCCGGCCTGGGGAGGGTGCCGGCCCGGTCATCACTCGGCCTGTCCATCACGCGGGCCCTGGTGGCCGCCTGCAGCGGGACGTTCGAGCTGCGCCCTGCGCCCGGCGGGGGCACCATCGCCCGCATCGGCCTCGGCCCCGCCCACGCAGCCGCCGTGGCGTCATGAGGATCGTCATCTGTGACGACCACCGTCTGCTCATCGAGGCCATGGGGATGGCGTTCTCCGACCTCGGGCACGAGGTCGTCGCGCTGGGGACGCGCCCGGAGGACGCGGTGGCCGAGGTGCGTGCCCACCAGCCGGATGTCTGCCTGCTCGACGTGAACTTCCCCGAGGGCAGCAGCCTCGACTTCATCGGCCGGATCCTTGCGGCCGGCGCCCGGACCCGGGTGGTGGTGATGTCGGCGTGGACGGAACGCCACACCGTCGCCCGTGCGCTGCTCGAGGGCGCCTCCGGATTCGTCGGCAAGGAGCAACCGATCACGGAGATCGCCGAGGCCCTCGAGCGCGCCCGCCAGGGGCACGTCGCCGTGGACCCGGCGCTCCTGCGCGAGGCGCTGCGGTCCGACCAGGACGGGGACGACCCGCTCTGGTCGCTCCGCTTCCTCACCGACCGCGAGTGGGAGGTCATGCGCTGCATCATGGACGGGCTCACCACCGCGGAGATGGCCCGGGAGCTGGGGGTGCGCCACAGCACCGCCCGGACCCACGTGCAGAACCTGCTCACGAAGCTCGGGGTCCACTCCCGCCTGAAGGCCGCGGCACTGATGACCGCGCACGCCTCGTCGGAGAGCTGGCCTGCCCACCTGCGACACCGGGCGGCGACCGCGCCTCCGCCTCATGACGTAGCCGGCACTCGGGCGACTGGAGGTTCCGTCGCGGCGACATGACGCGAAGGATCGAGCCATGGCCGGAGAGATCAGAGTCGCCGTCGTCGACGACCACCAGGTGTTCAACGACGCCCTCTCGGCCCGGCTGGGCAGCGAGCCGGACCTCGACGTCGTGGGCACCGCCCGCGACGCGGTCGAGACCATGGCCCTGCTCGACCAGACGCCGGTCGACGTCGTCACCGTTGACCTCGCCCTCGGCCCGGAGGACGGCCTCGAGCTCGCGCGAGCGCTGCTGTCGAGATGGCCGGACCTGGGGGTTGTGCTCGTCACCGGGGTGGAGGCAGACGACCGATGCCTCGAGGCGCTCCGGTCCGGTGTCCGGGGGTGGGTCACCAAGCTGGACCCGATCTCGGTGCTCATCGCAGCGATCCGCGGCGTGGCCGAGGGCGAGACCCACGTGCCGGGACGTCTGCTGACCACCGTGTTCGCCTCCCTCACGGCCTGGGGAGACGGCGGGGTCCGGGACGAGACGATGATCCGGAAGCTGTCGAACCGGGAGCTCGACGTGTTGCGCTGCCTCGTGGACGGCCTGTCGCGCAAGGAGATCGCCGCCATCCTGGGGGTCTCGCCGAACACCGTTCGCACCCATGTGCAGAGCATCCTGCACAAGTTCGAGGTGCACTCGACGCTGACGGCCGTCGCGATCGCCCGACGGGCCGGCGTACGCACCGACTGAACGCCGGCCCCGCGCGGGACACCAGGTCGGAGGCCCGCTCAACCCTTGACGTAGGAGAACTTCTCGGACACGCGCCCGTCGCGGATCCGCATCACGTCGACGCCCCGCACGTGGCCCGGGGAGCCGTCCTCGTTGGTCCAGTCGAAGCGCCACATGACCGTCGCCCGGTCACCGTGCACGAACGAGTCCTCCTCGGTGAACCGCAGGTCACGGGTCGATGCGAACACCTCCGCCCAGGCCCCCCTGACCGCCTCGACGCCCTGGTACTCGCGGCCGTCGGGTGCCGGCCCGGTCGCGTCGAACACGCAGTCGTCGGTGACGAGGTCCATGGTCGCCTCGAGGTCGGCGGCGCCGAAGGCGGTGTTGAACCGGGTCAGCGCGGCGTGCGTCGGGCCCCAGTGCGGGTCACGTCCGAAGCGTGCCAGCAGGTCCCCCTGCGGCTCGCCGGTCAGGGCGGTCCTGGCCGCGATGACGCCGCCCTGCCGATAGAGCTGCTCCTTGTCGGCGAACCACGTCGCCACCTCCTTGACGAGGTGGGGGTCGAGCCTCGGGTCCGACCCGGTGGCCACGGCCAGGTCCCAGCCGTGCACGAGGTGGTCGGCGGCGAGCTGGTGGATGTACTCGTCCATCGACTCCTCCCCGTAGGAGAGGTGGACGGTGCCGTGCGCGGGCAGCGTCTCGGCCACGGTCCGCACCGCCTTGCCGGCCGCGGCGAGCGAGCGCCCCACCGGGTCGTCGCCGAGGAGGTCGCCGTCGAACCGGTCCCCGACCTCCGCGATCGTGGCACCACGCATCAGCGGGTCGGTCCAGAGGTCCTCCCCGGTGACGTGGTTCACCAGGGACCGGACGTCCCACTCCCGGCACGGGGTCGGTTCCCCCCATGCGCCCGAGGGGACCGCGTTGACCCGGTCCACCCAGGTCTCGACCGTCCGGTGGTACAGCGTGTTCAGGTCCAT
>DASUQN010000521.1:0-9558 GCA_036280515.1 Intrasporangium sp.
TCCAGGGCGGCTGCCCACAGGGAACCGGCTTCGGCGGGCCGGGCTACACGTTCGACGACGAGATCCACCCGGAGAAGAACTTCAACCAGCCCTACATGCTCGCGATGGCCAATGCAGGCAAGCGGATGGGGAAGGGCACCAACGGGTCCCAGTTCTTCATCACCACTGGGGCGACGTCGTGGCTGCAGGGCAAGCACACGATCTTCGGCGAGGTCGTCGACGGCCCGTCCCGAGAGGTGGTCGACCGGATCGGCAGCGTCTCCACCGGCTCCAACGACAAGCCCCATGAGGACGTCGTCATCAGCTCGGTCACCATCGAGGACTGAGGCACGTTGTCGGACAGCGGATTAGGTCCCCAGCCCCCGGTCGAGCCGGGGGCTGGGCAGCAACCAGCCGGGCCATCGGTGTGCCCTCGGCACCCCGACCGTGAGGCCTACGTCAGGTGCCAGCGATGCGGCCGGCCGGCCTGTCCCGAGTGCCAACGTCCGGCCCCTGTCGGAATCCAGTGCGTCGACTGCGTCCGCGAGGCAGCCCAGACGGTGCCACGGACCCGGACCGTCCTCGGTGGCCGGGCCACCGATGGCCGGCCCCTCGTGACGTATTCGCTCATCGGGCTGTGCGTCGCGGTCTTCCTCGCCCAGTGGGTCTCCGACGATGTGACCAACGACTACGCATTCCGGCCGATCCAGGGTTGGACGGAGCCGTGGCGGTTCGTCACCGCGATGTTCCTGCATGCGCCCCAGTCGCTGCTGCACATCGGGTTCAACATGTACGCGCTCTACATCCTTGGCACCTACCTCGAGCCACTACTGGGGCGAGCTCGGTTCCTCGCGTTGTACCTGATCAGCGGAATCGGCGGCCAGGTGGCCGTTCTCCTGTTCGCAGGCAGCCCCCCGGTCATGGGCCAGTTGACCCAGGCGGACGCGGACTGGTTTACCCCCGTCGTCGGGGCCTCAGGCGCGATCTTCGGCCTCTTCGGCGCCATGATCGTGCTCAACCGGCACCTCAACCGGTCTGTCGCGGGGATCTACACCGTGCTGGTCATCAACGCGGTCCTCGGCTTCGTCGTGCCCGGCATCTCGTGGCAAGCGCACCTCGGCGGCTTCCTCACCGGCCTCGCCAGTGCGGGTGCCATCGTGCTCTTCCGGCGTCAGCGGGTCCGGCACCTGACGTGGGTCGCGCTCGGGGCGGTGTTCGCACTCCTGGTCGTCATCACCGTGGGCAAGTACCTCACCGTGCCCGTCGACATGAGGGAGCTCAACCTCCCCGTGGGTCGCTGATCCAAAGGGGCAGTCTCGGCTGTCCCTCTCGAGGTTGTCCACTGCTGTGGACAACCTTGTGGAGGAGTTACACCGCTGTCATTCGTCCCCAGCTGGGGACAACCTGTGGACAAATGCGCGACATCGGTGGGGCAGCCGGATCAGCGCCACCGCATGGTCATGATGAACCCGGACATCAGCAGGACGAAGCCCACGGCAAGGTTCCACACGCCGATCGCCTCGATTGGATACTTGTACTCAGTGATGTAGTAGATGACGATCCACAGCAGGCCCAGGATGAGCAGGGTGACGAAGACGGGCGCCCACCACGTCGGGTTGGGCTCTCTGGCCGTGGACTTTGGCGGTGGCGTGTATGTCGCGGCCTTGCGGTCACGTCCCTTGGACTCGGGCACTGCTGGCTCCTCCGGTTCAGAGCGTGGGTCAGAATAGGTCTGCAACAGCCTAGTTGAGAGGAAGCCCGGAATGCTCGGCGACGTCGACCCGGAGCGCGACCGCGATGGTTCGCGCCCGTCGGAGGACCTCGCCATCGCAGCGCCCGAGCCGGAGGCGGCATCGCGACTGCGGCTCGGCTGGCGATTCGTCGTCCCGCTCGTCACCGCGGCCGCGGGCATCATGTTCGCGATGAGCTTCCAGGCGGCGCAGGGCGACGACCTGCGCGCGGACCGGGACCTGCCGTCCCTCATCGTCGACGGCGACTCCCGCAACGAGGCGAAGGCCAAGGAGCTCGACGCGCTCCTCCAGGAGGTCGAGGCACTCACCCGGGCCAATGGACCGAAGGACACCAGGCTCGAGGCCCTGAACAGCCAGTCCGAGCGCATCGCCGCGGACGCGGCGGCGACCAAGGTCGAGGGTCCTGTCGTCGAGGTCGTCCTCGACGACTCCGCCCGCAGTCTCGACTCACTTCCGGACCGGTTCACCGCCGACGACATCGTGGTCCACCAGCAGGACGTCCAGGCGGTGGTCAACGCCCTCTGGGCCTCCGGGGCGGAGGCGATGATGATCCAGGACCAGCGCGTCATCTCGACCAGCGCCGTCCGATGTGTCGGCAACACGCTCATCCTCCAGGGCAGGGTCTATGCGCCGCCGTATCGGATCCAGGCCATCGGCCCGGTCGACTCCATGCTGCGTGGCCTGGACGCCGACCCGACGATCCAGACGTACCTCGACTACGTGCAGGCGGTCGGACTGGGCTGGCAGGTCCACACCAACCCGTCGGTCGAGTTCCCGGCCTACTCGGGATCGGTCGACCTTGCCCACGCCACGCCGATCCGCTGACCGGAGACCCCGATGCCTCGCCTGACCACCGCCCCTCGCGTGCTCGTCGTCGACAACTACGACAGCTTCGTCTACACCATCGTCGGCTACCTCGAGCAGCTCGGCGCCGAGTGCAAGGTGGTGCGCAATGACGCCGTCGAGGCATCGGCGGCGTCGACCCATGACGGCGTGCTGGTCTCACCCGGCCCCGGCACGCCCGAGGACGCTGGCATCTCCATGGCGATCATCGAGGAGTGCGCCCGGACCCGGACCCCGATGTTCGGCGTCTGCCTCGGTCACCAGGCACTCGGCGTCGTCTTTGGCGCCACCGTCGACCGGGCGCCGGAGCTGCTCCATGGCAAGACATCGCGCGTTCACCATGATGGCACCGGCGTGCTCCAAGGCCTGCCGAGCCCCTTCACCGCAACCCGCTACCACTCGCTGACGATCGAGCCGGCGACGTTGACCGGCGAGCTCATCGCGACGGCACACACGGACACCGGAGTGATCATGGCGGTCCGCCACCGTGAGCTGCCCCTGCACGGCGTCCAGTTCCACCCGGAGAGCGTGCTGACGGAGGGCGGCCACCGGATGCTCGCGAACTTCCTCGCGGAGTGCGGTGACAACGGAGCCGTCGAACGCTCGGCTGGCCTCAGCCCCCTCGTCACCGCCGCGGTCTGACTTCGGCAGCGGCGACGGGGCTGCCGAGTGGATCAGCCGGGCCCCTGCCCCCCATCGTCCGGAGGTCCGGTCGTGGTCGGCGTTGTCGGTTCGGTGGTCGCCGGCGGCTGGGTCACGGTCTGCGTCACGGTCTCGGTCGTCGGTTCCGGCGTGGGCGCCGTGGCGACCTCGACCTTGATCTCGCTGCCGACGTCGACCCGCTTGCCCTCCTTCTCCACGGAGACGACGGTCCCGGGGGTTTCTTCCGACTCGACGTCCACGCGCTTCGGGTTGAGGCCGGCGCGCGCGAGCTCGTTGGACGCGAGAGACCAATCCCGTCCGACCTGTCCCTCCGGCACCTCGACCTTCCCGCTGGCAACGACGACGGTGATCTTCGAGTCCTTGGCGACGGCAGTTCCGATCGCCGGGTCCGTCTCGATGACCTTGTCCTTGTCCGTGGCTGGGTCGTCGCGTTCGTCGAAGGCGATGTTGGTGAAGCCCGCCTGCTTCAGTGCCTGCTCGGCGTCCTTCCGGTCGAAGTTGCGGACGTCGGGGATGGCGATGCTCCCGGGACCCGTCGAGACCGTGTAGCGCACGACCGACCCCTCGTTGACCGTGAGGCCGGGTTCCGGGCTCTGCTCGAAGACCTTGCCGGCCTCCATCTCGTTCTGCGCCTCAGTGCGCTCCCCCTGGAGCTTGTAGGTCGTGAGCGCCCGCTCGACGGCGGCCTCGTCCATGCCTCGCAGGTCGGGCACGGTCGTCGTCACCACGGGTGGGTCCTGGTTGCTGAACAATGTCACGCCGCCCCACCCGATGAGACCGAGCAGGGCCAGCACGAGGAGGGTGATGAGCACGGCCCGCCCCGCTCCGCCCCGCTTCTCGTCCGGCTCGTCCTCGTCGTGGCCGACCGCGGGGAGCCCGGCCGTGTTCTCGTAGCGTTGCTGGCGCGAGGTGATGGCCGGCTGGACCGCCGTCGGCGTGCCTGCCGCGGAGTAGGGCGCCGGCATGGTCTGGGTCGCCGCGGCGCCGACTGCGACCCCGGCCCCAAGTGCGGCGGCGCTGATCGGGCGGCCGAGGCGGACGCTCTCCAGGTCCTCACCGAAGGACTCGGCGTCCTGGTAGCGCACGGTCCGGTCCTTCGCCAGGGCGTGCAGGGTCACTGCGTCGAGGTCACCGCCGACAGCAGGGTTGTAGACGCTGGGTGGCTGGGGCGTCTCGCCGACGTGCTGGTAGGCGATGGCGACGGGGGAGTCGCCCTGGAACGGAGGCCGCCCGGCGAGCAGCTCGAAGAGCAGGCACCCGGTCGAGTAGAGGTCGCTGCGCGCGTCGACGGTCTGGCCCTGGGCCTGCTCGGGCGAGAGGTACTGTGCGGTCCCCACGACGGACTGGGTCTGCGTCATCGTCGCCGCCGTGTCAGCGATCGCCCGGGCGATGCCGAAGTCCATGACCTTGACGTGACCGTTCGACGTGATCATGACGTTGGCGGGCTTGATGTCGCGGTGGACGATGCCCATCCGGTGGCTGTAGGCGAGCGCGTCGAGGATGCCCTCGGTGATCCAGATGGCCTCGGCAGGGTCCAGCTGCTCGTGCGCGGCCAGCTTCTGGCGGAGGGTCTGCCCGTCGACGTACTCCATGACGATGTAGGGCAGGGTGGTGTGGGTGCCGCCCGGCCCCTCGACGAGGCTGTCGTCCTCCCCCGAGTCGAAGATCGCGACGATGGCCGGATGGTTCAGCCCCGCTGCCGACTGCGCCTCGCGCCGGAAGCGCATAAGGAAGTTGGCATCGCGGGCCAGTTCGGATCGCAGCATCTTGATCGCGACCTGTCGCCCGAGCCGGGTGTCGTGGCCCAGGTGGACATCGGCCATGCCGCCCCGCCCGATGAGCTCAGCGACCTCGTAGCGTCCCCCCAGGACGCGGGGTGTGGTCGTCACGGCTTCTGCCTCTCGTTCGTGCCCTGCTTCGTCATTTGTTGTTGCCCTTTCCCCTGCCGAGTCCCTTGCCGGGGAGGGTCCGCGTCTGGGTCGGTTCCGCCGTCCTCGTTGGCTCTGACGTCACAGCGACCGCCTGCGTCTCGCTGGGTGTCGGCTCACCGGGCTTCGACGCGTCGGATTTCGTCGCGTCGGTCGTGGTGGCCGTCGGCGGCCCGGTCTGGGTCGGGGTGCCGACCAGAGCGGGGGTGGTGAGCCGCGGTTGGGGGGTGGCCGCCGTCGGCTCCTCGGTGCCCAGGATCGAGCCGACCGCGAAGGCGCCCCAGATGAGCAGCGCCACGAGCGGCACGGCCAGCCACGCGACCGAGGGCCTGCGGAGCGCGTGCGTATGCCGCTGGGCTCGCTTCCGCAGCTCCGCGCGCGTCATGCTCGGGGCTGGGTCGACCACGGCAGACGCAGCACTGTCGGGGGGTGGGTTGGTGCCGGCCGCTGGAACGGCCGGGAGCGTCCGAGTGGGGGACGGCTGGGAGGAGACCGGCGCCGGCAGCGAGCTCAGCGGCATACCTCCCAGTGGTTCGAGCAGCGCGTCGGCGAGGGCGCGCGCGTCGGCGGGGCGCTCGTCGGGGGACTTCGCCAGGCACGCCTCGACGACGGACCGCAGGTCGTGCGGCACGGTGGGCGGCAACGGAGGCGGCTCCTCACTGACCTGAGCCACCGCGGTGGCGACCGGCGTGCCGGCGTCGAACGGCTTGGACCCGGTGAGCATCTCATGAGCGATGACGCCCAACGCGTAGAGGTCGCTCGCCTCAGTCGCGGTCTCGCCGAGGGCCTGCTCCGGGCTGAGGTACTCCGGGGTGCCGAGCACCTCGCCGGTGACCGTGTGGCCCGTGCCGTTCGCGGGGCGGGCGATGCCGAAGTCGGTGAGCTTCGCCTGGCCGTCCGGTGTGACGATGATGTTGGCCGGCTTGACGTCCCGGTGGACCACCCCGGACTCGTGCGCCGCGGCGAGGGCCAATGCCGCCTGACCCGCGATGGAGCGGACCACGTCCGGCTCGAGGCCGTCACCGCCGTTCGTCTCGATGAGGGCCGAGAGCGGCTCGCCGGGCACGAGCTCCATGACGAGGTAGGGGGCGTCGTGGCTGTCGCCGTAGTCGAAGACCGCCGCGATGTTGGGATGGTGCAGCGCGGCGCTGTGCCGGGCCTCGTCGCGGAACCGGTCCCGGTAACCGTCGTCGGACGACGCGCGGATGAGCTTGACCGCGACGTCGCGTCCGAGGACGTCATCCATCGCCGCCCAGACCTCGCCCATGCCACCGGAGGCAATGGGCGAGACGAGACGGTAGCGGGCGCCGAGCACCTGACCGGCCCGGTAGGTCCGGAGGGCCGTCCTCATCGGTTGACCACCGCTTCCATGACCTCCTTCGCGATCGGGGCCGCGACGCGTGCGCCACCCACCTCGTTGCCTGTCACGCCGCTCTCCTCCACGACGACGGCCACGGCGACCTGCGGGTCGTCGGCCGGGGCGAAGCTGATGAACCACGCGTGCGGGTTCTTGTCGAGATCGTGCTGGGCCGTGCCGGTCTTGCCGCCCACCGCGACCCCGTCGATCTGGGCGCGGCGTCCGCTGCCGTTGTCGACGACGGAGACCATCATCTTCTTGAGGATGTCTGCTGTTCGCGGTGAGACGGCCTGCGAGAGCTCCTCCGGGTCGGGCGCGGGCTCGATGACGTCGAGGTCCGCGGTGCGGACCGACTGGATGAGATAGGGAGTCATGACGCGGCCCTGGTTCGCGATGCCGCCCGCGATCATGGCCATCTGGAGCGGTGTCGTGCGCACCTCGTACTGGCCGATGGCCGACTGGGCCGCCTGAGGCGCGTTGATCTCGGCCGGCATGGTGCTCGGCGAGACGCGCATGGGGATCTGGAGCGAGTCCCCGAAGCCGAACTTGGCGGCCTGCGCGCGCAGCTGTTCGCCGCCCAGCTCGAGGCCGAGAGAGCCGAACGCGGTGTTGCACGAGATCTCGAGGGCGTGGATGAGCGTCGTCTTGTCGTTTGGGCCGCAGGCCCGCCCGTCCTCGTTGGGCAGGTTCGTCTCCGTCAGCGGCAGGTCGAGCTCCGGGGGTCCGGGCACCTCGGAGTTCTCGTCCTCGAGGAGGCCCTGCTCGAGGGCGGCCGCGGCGGTGACGACCTTGAAGACGGAGCCCGGCGGGTAGAGATCACCGGTGATGCCCCGGTTGATGAAGGGCTTGGCCTTGTCGTTCGACAGCTTCTTCCAGGCCGCCTCGGACTTGGCCAGGTCGTGGCTGGAGAGCGGGTTGGGGTCGTACTGCGGGTGGCTCACCATGGCGAGGATGGCGCCGGTGCGGGGATCAAGGGCGACGACCGCCCCACGGTTCCTGCCGAGTCCTTCCGATGCCGCCTGCTGCGCCTTGGCGTTGAGGGTCAGCTCGATCGTCGCACCGACGGTGTCACGCCCGGTGAGCAGGTCGGTGACCCGGCGGACGAAGAGTCGGTCCGCCTTGCCGGACAGCAGGTCGTCGGCGGCATTCTCGAGGCCGAAGGGATTGCCGATGGAGTAGGCGTAGAAGCCGGTGATCTGGGAGTAGAGCCGCCCCTGCGGATAGGTGCGCAACCAGGCGAACTGGTCGTCGACCGGCACCGACTTGGCGATGGCCTGGCCCTCGACGAGGATCGATCCCCTCTCGCGGGAGTAGTTGTCGAGCAGGGTGCGCTTGTTGGCGGCCATGACGTTCAGCGACTGCGCCTGCGCGAACTGGATGATGGTCGAGGCGACGAGCAGCGCACCGAAGAGGGCGGCGATGAGGACCGAGAGCCGGCGGATCGGGGTGTTCACAGCTGCACCACCTGGGTGGCCTCGGCGACCGCCGGGTCGGCATCGACACCGACGGGCAGATCCGGCACTGGCCGTCTGGCCTGGTCGGAGATGCGCAGGAGCAGGGACATGATGATCCAGTTGGCGAGGAGGGACGACCCGCCGAGCGACAGGAAGGGAGTGGTGAGGCCGGTGAGCGGGATGACCCGGGTGACGCCACCGATGACGATGAACAGCTGGAACGCCACTGAGAAGGTCAGGCCGATCGCGAGCAGCTTGCCGAAGCCGTCCCGCACCCCGAGCGCGGTGCGGATGCCGCGCTGGACGAAGACCAGGTAGAGCATGAGGATGGCGACCGAGCCGAACAGGCCCAGCTCCTCGGCGAGGCTGCTGAAGATGAAGTCGCTCTCGGCGAAGGACGTGAGCCAGGGCCGGCCCGCGCCGAGGCCGGTGCCGGTGAGACCTCCGGCCGCCATTCCCCAGAGGCCGTTGGCGAGCTGGTTCGAGCGGTCCAGATTGTCCGGGGAGAAGGGCTCGAGCCAGAGGTCGACGCGCTTCTGGAAGTGTGCGAACGCCGACAGTGCGAAGGCGACGGCGACACCGAAGAGGAGCAGCCCGATGGCGATCCAGGAGACGCGCTCCGTCGCGACGTAGAGCATCGCGACGAAGAGCCCGAAGAAGAGCAGCGCCGAGCCGAGGTCCTTCTCGAAGACGAGGATGAGCAGCGCGAGCACCCACGCGACGAGGATGGGGCCGAGGTCGCGCCCGCGCGGGAAGGTGAAGCCGAGGATCCGCTTGCCGGCGAGGCTGAGGACGTCCCGGGTCTGGACGAGGTATCCGGCGAAGAAGATGGCGAGAGCGATCTTGGCGAACTCGCCCGGCTGGAAGCTGAACGGCCCGACGGCGATCCAGATCCGGGAGCCGTTGAGCTCCCGGCCGATGCCCGGCATGAGGGGGAGCAGGAGCAGGATGAAGCCCACGACAAGTGACACGTACGTGTAGCGACGGAGCAGCCGGTGGTCGGGCAGGGCCCAGATGACCGCCACGGTGAGCGCGACGGCCAGGGTCGTCCAGATGATCTGCT
This sequence comes from Intrasporangium sp., assembly GCA_036280515.1. Taxonomy (GTDB): domain Bacteria; phylum Actinomycetota; class Actinomycetes; order Actinomycetales; family Dermatophilaceae; genus Intrasporangium. The sequence goes on from DASUQN010000521.1 coordinate 9,039, forward strand.
GGTTCGCGCTGCCATCGGCGCCGAGGCGACCCGCGGCGAGGTCGAGGCGGTGGATCATGACGAGCCCGAGCCCGTTGAGTGCCGTCGTGATCGGCAGCAGCACCGGGTCGGCGTAGGGCGCCTTCCACCGCAGCACCAGGTGGACGACAACCGCGAGGACGACGAGGCCACCGGCCACGGGGATGATGTTGGCGGGAACGGTGCCGTTGCGGTTGAGGTCGACGGTCACCCAGGCGAGCAGGACGATCGCGATCGCGACGACGAGCAGGACGAGCTCGACCCCGCGCCGGGTCCGTGGGGCGAGTGGCTCGACGGTGGTCCTCATCGGGCCACCCCCGATGCCGGAACGGTGGTCGGCGTCGTGCTGGGCGCCGTGGTACGCGGGGTGGTGGGCGGCGCCGTGGTGGGCGGGATGGTGGGGCTCGCGACCCGAGTATTGCCACACGGCACTCCGGAGGCGGCGAGGGCGCGACATCGCACCGCCTCGGCTCGAAGCCGGTCGACCTTGGCCTGCGCGTCG
>DASUQN010000522.1:0-2787 GCA_036280515.1 Intrasporangium sp.
CCGTCGCGAGCGCTCCCGCCGTGCGGCCCGGCCCTTGAGTTCCTCGGGGATCTCGTCACTGACGAGCGTGCCCTCATCGGATGGCAGGTACCGGCCGAGGCGGTCCGCGAGCGCGGCCGAGTCGTCGGGGACCGCCGAGACAACCATGGTGAGTCGCCCCGGCTCGAAGACCGCGCCGGACGCCTCGTCCACGATCGGGGCCATGGAGGGGAACGCGCGCGGGTGCTCGGGCTCGACCCACGGGGGACGCTGGCTGAGCACAGCGATGGCCTTGCGTGCCGAGACCACCGACCGGATCCACTTCAGGGCGAACTCGACGAAGGTCCGCATCGGCGCCAGGAGGAACAACCCGTAGCCGAGGAAGCTGACGAACTGACCCACCGTGAGCCGGCCCTCGGCGACCTCCCGGGTGCCGAGCCACATGAGGACCACGACGAACCCGCCGGAGATGAGCACGCCCACTGCCTCGACGGCGCCAAACCACTTGCCGGCCAGGACGCCGGAGTGCCGCACACGCTGTGACTGGTCGGCGTAGTTCCCGCCGAAGGTGTCCTCGCCGCCGATGCCCCTGAGGATGCGCAGGCCGGCGACGATGTCGGTCGCCATCGAGGTCAGCTCAGAGTTGCGGGACCGCTCGATGCCCTGCCAGCGCTGCATGGGCCGGAGCAGCGGCGTGCCGAGCACGACGAGCAGCGGCGCGGCGAGGAGGACGAGCACGCCCATCCGGACCGAGGTCGACAGGACGATGCCCGCGACGACCAGGTAGGCGACGAGCTGCGAGATGGCTCGGGTCGCGACCTCCATGAGGGCGCCGAACTGGTCGCCGTCGCTGCCCGAGACCGATAGGACCTCGCCCGTCGGCGTGCGGCGGGTCAGCACGTGGCCGAGCTGAAGGGCCTTGCGGGTCACGAGCTTGGTCGTGCCGTAGAGGGCGATGAGCCACTCGCGCACGATGATCGTGTGGTAGACGACGCCGCTCATGGCGCCGATGACCGTGACCGCCCCGAGGATGAGGACCCACCGGATCGTCGCGCTGGCGTCACCGGCGATGATGCCGGTGTCGATGGCCCGCCCGACCATCCACGGCCCGAGCGTCTGCGGCACCATCCAGACGATGGCGACGAGCAGGCCGGCCCAGAAGAGCGCGCCCTGCTGGCGGACGATCCAGCGCAGGAAGGTTCGCGGGTTGCGGGTGTCCGGTTCGTCGGCCTTTGTGGCGCGATCGGTAAAGGCCCGGATCTCGGGTGGGAAGTCTCGCATAACCCATCCAGCCTAGGTTGGCGCGGTGACGCCGCCCCACCGGTTTTCCGTGCCGGGCTGACTCTTGGTCGAGTGTGCACTTCGCACCCGGCTCAGTCCTCAGTCGAGTGTGCACCTCGCGCCCGGCTCAGTCCTCAGTCGAGTGTGCACTTCGCGCCGATCGGTCAAGCCCGAATCAGAGCCTGGCCGCTCACCGCCCGTTGCGCTGGAGTGCGAGCTCCATCGCATGTCGAGAGAAGAACCGTGGCTCAGCCTGGCCGAGGTTCAGGGTCTCCACATCGACCTCGAGCTCGTGTGCAAACCGGCGGACCGTGGCGATCCGGGCATCAACAGTGTTGATGTCGGCATTCCAGATCTCGAGCACGATCCAGCCGTCTCGCCCGAGCAGTCCACTGCGGGCCTCGTCGTGGGCACGTTGCTGGTCATCAGAGTGAAACTCTGCGCCTTGGTACTCCCCGATCACCTTGATTTCGCCACCGCCGGCGACCTCAATGCGCCAGACCAGGTCCCCGTATCCCAGGAGCAGACGAGGATCCCAACTGGCATGGATCGGTGCGTTCAGGAGTGGCTCGGGAAGCCCCACGCGCACGAACATCAGCCGACACATGGTCTCGCGTGGCGACCAGGAGCCAACCCTGATGTACTCGAGGGCCTCGAGCAGAGTCTTCTTGCCGCGGGGCCGGACCCGCTTGGCAAGGGCCCGGCGCAAAGGAAGCACTGAGTCCAAGCGCGTGGCGCACGAGTCGCCGATGACGATCAAGTCGTCGAGCCCCACCGGCTTGCCGCGACCGACAAGCTCGCCCAGGTCGACCCATGTGTCTGCCAGGTCGACGACGCGCAACCCACTCACGTCGGTGACGCCGCGCTGATGCAGCATCCGATGGCCAACATGCCCCTCACGTCTCACTTGGGGCTGGTCGATCGGCCCGATGACATGGAGTCGCGTGTCCGCCTCCATCGCATATGACAGCGGCAAGCCATGAAGTCGAGCAGCGGTCAAGTGCGAGAACGCCGTCGTCTCCGGTAACACGAGCGCAACGGCAGACGCGAGTGAGACGAGTTCACGCACAGGCTGTAACGACCACACCCCTCGGGTCGGGGAATGCAGTTCGGGACGTCGCAACTGATGCTTGGTCAATCCGGCAGCGCGCCCACTCGCCACGGTGAAGTAGGGGGCTAGGGCTTCCCTGTGCAGCGTCGGGGCCATGAGCCCACGATGGCGACAGCGTGAGCTCCACAGACCCTTTGTGCCCGAGGCCGTGGACGAGCCAGGACGACCCTGCGGGGATGTGGATGACCAGGCGACCGGCGCGAAGTGCACAGTCGACGGGAACCCAGCGGGGGCGAAGTGCACACTCGACGGGAACCCAGCTGGGCGCGAAGTGCACACTCGACCAGGCGCCAGCCCGGCGCGAAGTGCACAGTCGACGGGAACCCAGCGGGGGCGAAGTGCACAGTCGACGGGAACCCAGCGGGGGCGAAGTGCACACTCGACGGGAACCCAGCGGGGCCCGAGAGCACACTCGA
>DASUQN010000523.1:0-8245 GCA_036280515.1 Intrasporangium sp.
GCGGTCCGTGAGGTTGCCCAGGGCACTGCCGAGGAGCAGGCCCAGGGCCAGGGCCCAAGCCCGGGAGCCGAGGTCCTTCGACACGTACACGATGGCCACCAGCACGACCAGGGCGATGATCGTCATGACCCACGTGTTCCCGGCGCCGAGCGAGAGCGCCGCACCCGGATTGCCGATCAGCTTGAACCGGATGACGTCCCCGACGAAGGGCCGCGGCTGTCCGTCCGCGAGGACGTCGAGGGCGATCATCTTGCTGAGCTGGTCACTCGCGTAGGCGAGGACCGCGACCACGGCGAGCAGGGCGAAGAGCCGCCTCCGACGCGCGGCAGGCGGGTGTTGTCTGGGCGGTTCTTCGTACTCCACGGATCCTGGTACTGCGGTGAGGGCCGAGGACACGGCATCGACGCCCACAGGGGGCGTCGACGGTGTCTCGCTGGGCGTCAGTGGCGGGCTTGCTTCTCCTGGCATGTCATGCACAGGGTCGCACGAGGACGGGCCTGGAGTCGAAGTTTGCCGATCGGGTTCCCGCAGTTCTCGCAGATGCCGTACGTTCCTGCCTCGAGCTGCTCAAGGGCATGCTCGGCCTGCGCGAGGCCGGCCCGGGAGTTGGCAGCCAAGGCGATCTCATGGACCCGCTCGGCCGTCTTGGCGCCGGCATCCGCCTGGTCGTCCCCCGCTCCGTCGCTCGACGCGCGAAGCAGGTCATCGAGCTCCTGCTCGGCGAGCTCGAGCTCCTGTCGGTGCACCTGGATCTCCTCGAGGAGGATGGCGCGCACCTCCTTGATCTCCGCCTCACTCCACGGGCTCTCGTCGTCCTTGACCCGGAGGCGTTCGGCGAGCTGTCCCGTGCGAGCTGCTGTGGTGCTCCTGGCTCCGGACGTCGACTTGGCGCTGGTGCTCTTCACTGGTGCTGCCCTCTTCATCGATGTGGACCGGGTGCCCGCCGACCGCCTGGAGGGCGCAGCCACTGCTGCGGAGGTCGGGGTGGTGGCCTTCTTGGCCGTCGTCCTCTTGGCCGTCGCCTTCTTGGCCGGAGCCGCCTTGCTGGCCGTCGCCTTCTTGGCGGTCGTCTTCTTGGCCGGAGCCGCCCTGCCGGCCGCCTTCTTGGCCGTCGTCCTGGTGGCTGCGCTCTTCGTTCCGCTGGCACCGGTAGTGGCCGTGGCTGCGGCCCTCTGTGCAGAGGACTTCGTCCCGCCCTTCGTTGTCGCCGCCTTCGTTGCGGTGGCCTTCTTGATCGCCGGGGCAGCACGTTTGGTGCCGGCCGGCTTCCTGGCCGACGACGTCGTCCCGGCGGTCGTCCGTGCCGGCGCCGCCTTCGTCGCAGGAGTCGTCGTGGCGCCCGTCCTCGCCGGTGCCTTCCTCGGTGCTGCCATGTGGTCCTCCGTCACTGGGGCCTTCCACCTTGACAAGTGCCGCTGACAATAGGCGTCAACGAGCCCCCAGACAAACGTGAAACGCGCAACTCGCCGTTGGGGTTCGATCTGAGACGACGAACGGCCGCCCGAGTCCATCGGGCGGCCGTTCCGCTGCTGAGGTGATGGTCGCGTTCAGCCCTGAGCGCTGCCTGTCTTGGCAGCGTCCTGGACGCTGCCCTCCAGGTCGTGCAGCTGCCCCTCGATGTAGGACTTGAGGTTGGTGCGGTAGTTGCGCTCGAAACCGCGCAGCTCCTCGATCTTGCGGTCGAGCGCCGTCTTCTGCCGCTCGAGCTCCTCGAGAAGCGCTGCCTTCTTCTGCTGCGCCTCCGCGACCATTCCGGTCGACCGCTCGCGCGCCTCGGTGAGCATCTCGTCGCGCTTCGCCGTGGCTTCAGCCATCATCTTGTCGCGCTGGCTCGTGGCCTCGGCGAGCATCTGGTCACGCTGGGCGGTCGCCGACGCCGTCATCTCGGCCGCTTTGCGGGTCGCCTCGTCGTGCTGGGTCTGAGCGGTGGAGATGAGCTCACGATGGCGCGCCTCCGCCTCGCCGACGAGCTGGTTGCGACGGGCCTCGCCTGCGGCCACGTGCTCGTCGTGCAGCCTCTGGGCGAGCGCGATGACGCCGGCCGCGTCGGCGCTGCTGGCCGCTCCTGCGGCCGGAGCACTCTCCGACTCGGCACGCAGGCGCGACGCCTGCTGCTCTGCGGTCCGCGCGGCTTCCTCGGCGGCTTTCGTCTGCTCCCGGGTCCTGGTCAGCTTCGCCTCGGCGTCGGCAACCTGGGTGTTGAGGGCGTTCAGCTTCGACTGGGCCTCGTTGAGCGCCTTCTCGTCGACGGCGGACCGGGCAGCCGCCTCGGCCCGCTCCGCGTCCGCCTTGGCCTTCTCGATGCGCTCACGCGCTGCCCGCTCGGCGGCATCCGCCTCGGCCTTCGCCTTCGCAGCCCGGTCCGACGCAGCCTTGAAGGCCCGCTCGGCGTCCTGGATCTTCGCCGTGAGCGCGCCGAGCTTGGCGTCGTCACCCGGACGCCCCACCGGCGGCATCGCCTGCGTGGGGCCGTCGCTCCGGACGGCCGGCTGGTTCTTGCTCGCGCGGCAGTCGTTGAGCTGCTTCAGGTAGTCGTCACGCTGCTCGATGAGCGAACGCATCTCCGCCACGATCTCATCGAGGAAGTCGTCGACGTCCCGCTCCTCGTAACCACGTCGGAACTGCGTGGTCTGGAAGTGCTTGTTCAGCACCTGCTCCGGCGTAAGCGCCATGTGTCACCTCGATACAGACGTAATGGTCAGGGGCCAACTTATCTAACGAACCGGTCACGACCCAAAGCCACATGATGCCACTCACAGATGAGGACCCGGTGCAGCCGCGCCACTCTCGTTTCGTGGCCCCGGCATCGTGGCACAGATCCGTCAGTTCCTGCGCCCGGCCGTGCCAGGACCCGCCTCAGAAGAAACTCGGGACGTTGAGTGCGAACGAGGTCAGCAGCATGAGGACGAGGAAGCTGAGGTCGAGTCGCACGCCCCCCAGGGTGGGCGACGGAATCACCTTGCGCAGCGCCTTGAGCGGCGGATCGGTGACCGTGTAGACCGCCTCGGCAAGCACCAGGACGAGACCGCTGGGCCGCCAGGATCGCGAGAGAACCTGCACCCACTCGAGCACGAAGCGGGCGATGAGGGCGACGAAGAAGGTGAAGACCACCACGCCGTAGATGGTCCAGATCAGGTCCATGCGCTCAGTGTCCCTGATGAGGGGGCACGGTCAGAAATCGGGTCCGTCCGCCGACCAGCGGCAGGACCCGATGTCGTGACACCTGATGGGTCAGCTCTGGTTGAAGAAGCCACGCGTGGAGGTGGTCTGGACCTCGGGTTCGTCTGCGGCGATCTCGACGTGCGACGGTGAGAGCAAGAACACCTTCGAGGTGACCCGCTCGATGGTGCCGTGGAGCCCGAACACGAGGCCGGCGGCGAAGTCGACGAGCCGTTTGGCGTCCGCATCGTCCATGTCGCTCAGGTTCATGATGACCGGCACCTGGTCCCTGAACCACTCGCCGATGTTCTTCGCCTCGTTGTACGTCCGCGGATGGATCGTCGTGATCCGGTTGAGCGGGTGAACCTCGGGCTCGTTCACGACCGCGGCCACGGCGCGCTTCGTCGGCAGCGGTGTCACCGCCGCGGTGTGATCAGAGTCGGCCTCGAAGCGGTCCTGGTCGTCGTAGGCGTCGTAGTCGTCATACCGATCGCGCCGCGGGTCCTCTTCGCTGAGTCCCAGGTACACCATCGTCTTGCGCAGTGCCCCTGCCATGCCCCACTCCCAAGCCTCGGGTTTACCGTTGCCCTCGACGTTACAGAAGTGACGGGCGTGAGCCGAGGATTGCGGTTCCGACACGCAGGTGTGTCGCTCCGTGCCGAATGGCCGCCTCGAGGTCCCCACTCATGCCCGCCGACACCCAGTCGGCGCCGGGATGCAGGGCCCGTATGCCGCTCACCACCTCCCCAAGGAGGGCGAAGCTGTCGTCGGGGTCGGCTTCCACCGGGGCGATCGCCATGACGCCCTTGAGGACGAGACCCGCCCGGTCGACGACGGCTGCGGCGAGCTCCGGCACGTCGGCTGGGAGCACCCCTCCCCGACCGGTGTCGCCGTCGAGGCTGACCTGAATGAGGACCGACAGCGGTCGGCCCCGCTCCACCGCACCCGCCGACAGCCCGCGGAGCAGCTTGATCCGGTCGACGGAGTGGACGACGTCGGCGTAGCAGGCGACGTGGCGAGCCTTGTTGGACTGCAGGCGCCCGACGAAGTGCAGCTCGAGATCGGCGTCCCCGCCGAGCGCTGTCCGCACCTCCGCGATCTTCGGCCCGGCCTCCTGGTCCTTGTTCTCGCCGATGGCCCGGACACCGAGCTCGTGGAGCAGGAGGACGTCGCTGGCCGGGAAGAGCTTGGTGACCACGACGAGGGTGATCTCGGCCGGGTCCCGCCCCGCCGACGCGCAGGCGGCGCCGACCCGATCGCGGACCGAGGCGAGCGCGGTCGCCAGCTCGGCCCGGCGTGCGTCCGCGGTCTGCTGGGTCGCCCCGCTCACGCGTCGCGCTCCGCTCGCAGCATGACCACGCCCGCGAAGCGACCGGTGACCCCGTCGCGGCGGTAGGAGTAGAGCTCCTCGTCCTCCCGGGTGCACCCGTCGACCCGCTCGACCGGCACCTCGAGCCCGGTCAGCTGCTCGATGACTCCAGCCGCGACGTCGATCGCGGGGGTGCCGGCCCAGGACGTCGTCACGGACGTGGGGGCGACGGCCGCAGCCGCCCGCACCAGGTCCTCGGGCACCTCGTAGCACCGCCCACACACGGACGGACCGACGATCGCCGAGACCTGCTCCGCGCCAAGGGAATGCATCGCGGTGATGGCGCGGGGCACGATCCCGTCGAGCAAGCCGGGCCGACCTGCGTGCACCGCTCCGACGACGCCGGCGTGGACGTCGTGAAGCAGAACTGGGACGCAGTCGGCGACGAGCACGGCCAGGGCCAACGTCGACGTGGCAGAGACGACCCCGTCCGCTGGGGGCGCCGCCCCCGCCCACGGTCCGTGGACCTCGACGACGGTCGTCCCGTGGACCTGGTTCATGAAGAGCAGCCGATCTCGGGGGACGCCCAGCGAGGCGGCCAGGGCAGCCCGGTTCTCCTCGACGGCGCCGGGCTCGTCGCCGACGTGGCCGCCCAGGTTGAGGCCGGAGTACGGCGACTCGGCGGTGCCTGCGGCCCGGCCGGTGAACGCCACCTCGATGCCCGGACCTCCGTCGACGCCGGGGATCGTGGATCGCCAGAAGAACACCGCCCCAACCTACCTTCCCGGTCGGCCCTTCCCCCTCAGTGACCAGCGACCGACCAGTGACCAAGGCGCGCTTGCGTTGGAAGGGAACTCAGCGGCATACGGCATTGGTTCCTGGATCACACGGATGCAGGACCCAGCCTTGGGGGCCGGGTCCCGCTCCTGGAGGTCACTTGAGGAAGTCGGGCACGTCGAGGTCGTCGTTCTCGTCGAAGGTGGCCTGACGGGGCGGCTGTTGGGTGGGCAGCTGCTGGGCGTGTCCCGGCACCGGCGACCCGGCCTGCTGTGGGCGGGCGTGGTTGACCGGCTGGTACGTCGGAACCTGGGGCTGAGGGTGCACTGGAACGTGAACCGGCTCAGCCTGCACCGGGGCCTGTGTCGCTTGGGGCGCAGGGGTGCTCGGGACAGAGGTCGGCGCAACGTGGTGGTTGTTCTGCGCCGGCTGCGGGCGCTGACCCGTTGCCTGACCCATCACCTGCCCCAGGGCTCGGTCGTCATGGCGCTTCGTCGGTCCGCCACCGTCGAAGCCGGCGGCGATGACGGTCACCCGGACCTCGTCGCCGAGTGCGTCGTCGATGACGGCGCCGAAGATGATGTTGGCCTCCGGGTGCGCGGCCTCCTGGACGAGGCGTGCGGCCTCGTTGATCTCGAAGAGGCCGAGGTCGCTACCGCCCTGCACGGAGAGCAGCACTCCGTGCGCTCCGTCGATGGACGCCTCGAGCAGCGGCGAGCTGATGGCGAGCTCGGCAGCCTGGACGGCCCGGTCCTCGCCGCGGGCGGACCCGATGCCCATGAGAGCCGATCCTGCTCCCTGCATGACCGACTTGACGTCGGCGAAGTCGAGGTTGATGAGGCCCGGGGTCGTGATGAGGTCCGTGATGCCCTGGACACCGGAGAGCAGCACCTGGTCGGCGGACCTGAATGCATCCATCATCGACACGCTGCGGTCGCTGATCGACAGCAGCCGGTCGTTGGGGATGACGATCAGGGTGTCGACGTCCTCGCGCAGCGACGCGATCCCCGCCTCGGCCTGGTTCGCCCGGCGGCGTCCCTCGAACGTGAAGGGCCGCGTCACCACGCCGATCGTGAGGGCGCCGAGACCACGCGCGATGCGCGCCACGACCGGGGCGCCGCCCGTCCCGGTCCCGCCACCCTCGCCGGCGGTCACGAAGACCATGTCGGCGCCCTTGAGCACCTCCTCGATCTCCTCCGCATGGTCCTCGGCAGCCTTCTTGCCCACCTCGGGATCGGCCCCCGCGCCGAGGCCGCGGGTCAGCTCGCGACCGACGTCGAGCTTGACGTCTGCGTCACTCATGAGCAGCGCCTGCGCGTCCGTGTTTATCGCGATGAACTCGACACCCTTGAGGCCGACCTCGATCATGCGGTTGATGGCATTGACCCCACCGCCGCCGATGCCGACGACCTTGATGACGGCCAAGTAGTTCTGCGGTGCTGCTGCCACGAGAGTGGGCCTTCCTGGAGGTGGTGCAAGGTGCTGCCGTGCTGGGTGGTCCCGAGTGGGGGTCGACGTTGCTGTCGGCACCCGGACCTGGTGTGGAACCGGTGTGGACGTGCCGCCCGTGCCAAGCCGGTAGCCCTCAAACCTTAAACATTGACCTAAAGGTTACGGTTTGGTCACGAACCAGTGCCCTGACGGTATGACGGGGCCGGAGGCGGTTCAACCCACCACGCCGTGTGACGACGGGGTGATTGTCACAATGCCGCTGGCGTACCGGGAGCTCGAGCCTGGGGTGGCCATGGCGCCGCGGCGGTTGTCTCAACGGGTCACCGGCGCCTCGGGGACCGTGACGTCGATGGTGCGGCCGGGCTCGGCGATGAGGACGGCCACGAGCTTTGCCTTGACAGCCGCGTCGTCCGGCCCGCCCCAGAGCACGGTCCGTCGGCCGTCCTTCGTGTCCAGCGTGAGCTCCACCCGGTCCCCTCGGGCCAGGGCCACGTCGGTCACGGCCTTGCGCAGTCCGCGGTCGAGCGCGGCCAGGGCGTGGAGGACCGCCCTGACCCCGTCAGGGGTGGCGGCACCGCCCGTCGACGAGACGACGGGGAGCCCGTCGGGCGGCTCGGCGACGGTCCGGAAGGCGACGCCTTCGCGGTCGTACAGCTCGAGGCCACCCGAGCGGCCACGGACCACGAGGACGGCGACCCGCGGGGTCACCTCGATGACGACGCTGTGCGGAAGGCGCCGAGCGACCGAGACATCCGCCCAGCGGCGGTCCCGCTCGAGACGGTCCTTCGCGGCGTCCGTGTCGACGCGCATCAACTGGCCACCGAGGGGCACGGCCGCGACCTCGCGCACCACTCGGGCCTCCGACGACCCGACTCCCCTGACGTCGACCCGCTCGGCGACGAGCACCGAGCTGAACCACCCGAGCCACACGGCCCCTCCTGCGAGCAGGACGCCCACGGTGGCCACGAGGGCGATGAGCCAGGGCCGACGCCGAGCCCGTGCGGCCCGACGCTCGAACCGCCCTCGCGCAGAGGCGAGCCCGGTGCTGTCGCCCGCACGACGCGAGCGGGTCACCTGCTTCACGGGGGGCCCCCGCCGAGAAGCCGCAGCACCTCCGGCCCGATCATCGTCACGTCGCCCGCGCCCACCGTGAGGACGAGGTCTCCGGGCCGGGCCAGTCCGACCACGGCGCCGGGCACCTCTGACCACGAGGGGACGTAGTGGACCTCCGCGTCGGCACGCGCGTCGGAGACGGCATCGGCGACCAGCTGGCCGGAGACGCCCGGCACCGGGTCCTCTCGCGCGGCGTAGACGTCCATGACGACGATGATGTCCGCTGGTGCGAGGCCATGACCCAGTTCGGTCGCGAAGTCCAGGGTGCGGCTGTAGAGGTGCGGCTGGAACACGACGATGAGACGCCCGGGAGGCTCGACGAGCCGGACCGCCGTCTCGACGACCGCGGCTACCTTGCCCGCGTTGTGGGCATAGTCGTCGATGACGACGACGCCACCCGCCTCGCCCTTCGGCTCGAACCGTCGCCGCGTGCCC
>DASUQN010000524.1:0-6075 GCA_036280515.1 Intrasporangium sp.
TCGCGTCCCCGCTCTTCGCAGCCGTCATCATCGCGCAGGGCCTGACCCGGGAAGGGTTCGACTTCACCCGGCACCCGGCCAGCATCCTCAGCAACGGGAGCCTGGCCTGGATCCAGGTCGCCAACTTCCTCGTCACGGGCCTGCTCATCGCCCTCGGGGCCCGCGGTCTGGCCCTGGCCAACCCGACCGGGCCCGGATCCCGGTGGGCGCCCCGGCTGGCGCTGGCCTTCGGCGTGGGTACCGCCCTGGCCGGTGTCTTCGCGATGGACCCGGGTGACGGCTTCCCGGCCGGCACGCCCGCGGGCCCAGGCGCCATGAGCTGGCACGGCGCCCTCCACGCGGCCGTGTCGGGCCTGGCCTTCCTGTCGCTGATGGCGACCAGCCTGGTGATGGCCCGCCGGTATGCCGCCGGGGGCAGCCGCGGCTGGGCGCTCTACAGCGCGGCCTCGGGCCTGCTCTTCCTCGTCGGTGACGTCGTGTCGACGGCGACCTTCTCCTCGGACCAGGCACTCGCCATGGCGGCGTTCAACGCCTGCATCGTCATCGGGCTGACGTGGTTCACGGCGATGCTCCTGCATGAGCGCTCGCAGGCCTGATCGAGACGGAGCAGACTGGGTCCCGAAAGACTGGGGCACAAGACTGAGGGCCCCGCAGCCGAAGCTGCGGGGCCCTCAGGGCAATCAGTGACGCGTCAGATCACTTCGTGATCTTGGTGACGCGACCGGCGCCGACGGTGCGGCCGCCCTCGCGGATGGCGAACTTCAGCCCTTCCTCCATGGCGATCGGCTGGATGAGCTCGACCTTCATGTCGGTGTTGTCGCCGGGCATGACCATCTCGGTGCCCTCAGGCAGGTGGACGACACCCGTCACGTCCGTGGTCCGGAAGTAGAACTGCGGACGGTAGTTGTCGTAGAACGGCGTGTGCCGGCCTCCCTCGTCCTTGGACAGGATGTAGACCTGACCCTCGAACTCGGTGTGCGGCGTGATCGAGCCGGGCTTGACGACGACCTGGCCGCGCTCGACGTCCTCGCGCTTGACACCGCGAAGGAGCAGGCCGACGTTCTCACCCGCACGACCCTCGTCGAGCAGCTTGCGGAACATCTCGACACCGGTGACCGTGGTCTTCGTGGCCGGGCCGGGGTGGATGCCCACGATCTCGACCTCCTCGTTGACCTTGAGGATGCCGCGCTCGATACGGCCGGTGACGACCGTGCCACGACCGGTGATCGTGAAGACGTCCTCGACGGGCATGAGGAACGGCTTGTCGACGTCGCGCTCCGGCTCCGGGATGTAGGTGTCCACGGCGTCCATGAGGTCGAGGACCGACTGGCCCCACTCCGCGTCGCCCTCGAGCGCCTTGAGCGCCGAGACCTTGATGACCGGGACGTCGTCACCGGGGAACTCGTAGGTCGTGAGCAGCTCACGGACCTCCATCTCGACGAGCTCGAGGATCTCCTCGTCGTCGACCATGTCGGCCTTGTTGAGCGCCACGACGATGTAGGGGACGCCCACCTGGCGCGCGAGGAGGACGTGCTCCTTCGTCTGCGGCATCGGGCCGTCGGTCGCGGCGACCACGAGGATCGCGCCGTCCATCTGCGCAGCCCCGGTGATCATGTTCTTGACGTAGTCAGCGTGCCCCGGGCAGTCGACGTGGGCGTAGTGGCGACCCTCCGTCTGGTACTCGATGTGTGCGATCGAGATGGTGATGCCGCGCTGGCGCTCCTCGGGAGCCTTGTCGATGTCGTCGAACGCGAACTGCGGGTTCAGGTCCGGGTACTTGTCGTGCAGGACCTTGGAGATCGCAGCCGTCAGCGTCGTCTTGCCGTGGTCGATGTGACCAATGGTGCCGATGTTGACGTGCGGCTTGGTCCGCTCGAACTTTGCCTTCGCCACTGTGGTCCTCCTCAGGACTTCATAGTGTTACGCCGTACGACCAGGGCAGGACGTGGCGCTGTTTGGGTTGTGATTTCCGATTGGGATTCCTCGGGAGAGACTATCCGGGTTGCCCCGTCAGTCACTCGCCGCGGGTCTTCTTGATGATCTCCTCGGCAACAGCCTTGGGGACCTCTGAGTAGGAGTCGAACTCCATGGAGAAGCTCGCCCGACCCTGCGTCTTGGAGCGCAGGTCGCCGACGTAGCCGAACATCTCGGACAGCGGGACGACCGCGCGGACCACCTTGGCGCCGCTGATGTCGTCCATGCCCTGGATCTGGCCACGGCGGGCGTTGATGTCGCCGATGACCTCACCCATGTAGTCCTCGGGGGTGCGGACCTCGACCGCCATCATGGGCTCGAGGAGCACCGGGTTCGCCTTCCTGACGGCCTCCTTGAGGACCATCGAGCCGGCGATCTTGAAGGCCATCTCCGACGAGTCGACGTCGTGGTAGCCACCGTCGACGAGCGTCGCCTTGATCCCGACGAGCGGGTAGCCGGCGAGCACGCCGTACTGCATCGCGTCCTGGATGCCGGCGTCGACGGACGGGATGTACTCACGCGGGATGCGACCACCCGTGACCGCGTTGACGAACTCGTAGAGCTCTCCGCCCTCGGTGTCGGTCAGCGGCTCGAAGGTGACCTGCACCTTCGCGAACTGGCCGGAGCCACCCGTCTGCTTCTTGTGGGTGTAGTCGTACTTCTCGACCGGCTTGCGAATCGTCTCGCGGTAGGCGACCTGCGGCTTGCCGACGTTGGCCTCGACCTTGAACTCCCGCTTCATGCGGTCGACGAGGATGTCGAGGTGCAGCTCGCCCATGCCGGCGATGATCGTCTGGCCGGTCTCCTCGTCGAGGTGGACCTGGAAGGTCGGGTCCTCGGCGGAGAGCTTCTGGATGGCCGTGGAGAGCTTCTCCTGGTCACCCTTGGTCTTCGGCTCGATGGCGACCTGGATGACCGGCTCCGGGAACGACATCGACTCGAGGACGATCGGGTCGCTCAGGTCGCAGAGCGTGTCGCCCGTCGTCGTGTCCTTGAGGCCGATCGCGGCGTAGATGTGGCCGGCCATGGCCTCCTCGACCGGGTTCTCCTTGTTGGCGTGCATCTGGAAGAGCTTGCCGATGCGCTCCTTCTTGCCCTTGGTCGAGTTCATCACCTGGGTGCCGGAGGAGATGTGGCCCGAGTAGACCCGGATGAAGGTCAGCGTGCCGAAGAACGGGTGGGCGGCGACCTTGAAGGCGAGCGCCGAGAACGGCTCGTCCTTCGACGGCTCCCGGGTCATCTCGACCTCCTCGTGGCCCGGCTTGTGCCCGATCATCGCGGGCACGTCCAGGGGCGAGGGCAGGTAGTCGACGACCGCGTCGAGCATCGGCTGGACGCCACGGTTCTTGAAGGCGGATCCGCACAGGACCGGGTAGAGCTCCGATGTCACCGTGAGCTTCCGGATGCCGGCCTTGAGCTCGTCCACGGTCAGCTCGTCGCCGCCGAGGTACTTCTCCATGAGCTCGTCGTCAGACTCGGCGACCCGCTCGACGAGCTGGTGCCGGTACTCCTCGGCCTTGGCCTGCAGGTCCGCGGGGATCTCCTGGATCTCGTACTTGGCGCCCATCGTCACGTCGCCCTTGGCGTCACCCGGCCAGACCAGGGCGCGCATGTAGAGCAGGTCGACGACGCCGATGAAGTCGCTTTCCGCCCCGATCGGCAGCTGGAGGACGAGCGGCTCCGCGCCGAGGCGGTCCTTGATCGTCTGCACGGTGAAGTAGAAGTCCGCGCCGAGCTTGTCCATCTTGTTGACGAAGCAGACGCGTGGCACGTCGTACTTGTCGGCCTGACGCCAGACCGTCTCGGACTGGGGCTCGACACCCTCCTTGCCGTCGAAGACCGCAACGGCGCCGTCGAGGACGCGCAACGAGCGCTCGACCTCGACCGTGAAGTCGACGTGGCCGGGCGTGTCGATGATGTTGATCTGGGTGCCTTCCCAGAAGGAGGTGACCGCGGCGGAGGTGATCGTGATGCCGCGCTCCTTCTCCTGCTCCATCCAGTCGGTCGTCGAGGCACCGTCGTGCGTCTCGCCCATCTTCCGGTTGACGCCGGTGTAGAAGAGGATGCGCTCCGTCGTCGTCGTCTTGCCGGCGTCGATGTGCGCCATGATGCCGATGTTTCGGACCTGCTTCAGGTCCGTCAGGACGTCGAGTGCCACGTCAGTTGTCTCATCTCAGTCGTGTGGGAGAAATCTGTGGGAGCCGTGCCGGCGCGTGGGCGGCAGGGCTGGATCCCGGAGGTATGCCGCCAAGCGAGCTCAGCGGCATACGGCCGGAGTGCTGTCACCAGCGGTAGTGCGCGAAGGCCTTGTTGGACTCGGCCATCTTGTGGGTGTCCTCGCGACGCTTCACGGCGGCGCCGAGGCCGTTGGACGCGTCGAGGATCTCGTTCATGAGGCGCTCGGTCATCGTCTTCTCGCGACGCTGACGGGCGTAGCCGACCAGCCAGCGCAGTGCCAGCGTCGTGGAGCGACCCGGCTTGACCTCGATCGGCACCTGGTAGGTCGCGCCACCGACGCGACGGGACTTGACCTCCATGGCCGGCTTGACGTTGTCGAGCGCGCGCTTCAGCGTGGCGACGGGGTCGGTGCCGGTCTTCTGGCGGCAGCCCTCGAGCGCGCCGTAGACGATGGTCTCGGCGATCGACTTCTTGCCGTCGAGGAGGATCTTGTTGACGAGCTGCGTGACGAGCGGGCTGGAGTAGACCGGGTCGACGACGAGCGGACGCTTCGGAGCGGGTCCCTTACGAGGCATCAGGCCTTCTCCCTCTTCGCGCCGTAGCGGCTGCGAGCCTGCTTGCGGCCCTTGACACCCTGGGTGTCGAGCGTGCCGCGGATGATCTTGTAGCGGACACCGGGAAGGTCCTTCACACGGCCGCCGCGGACGAGCACGATCGAGTGCTCCTGGAGGTTGTGGCCGACACCGGGGATGTAGGCCGTGACCTCGATGCCGCTGCTGAGGCGGACCCGGGCGACCTTGCGCAGGGCAGAGTTCGGCTTCTTGGGGGTCGTGGTGTACACGCGGGTGCACACACCGCGACGCTGGGGCGAGCCCTTCAGCGCCGGGGTCTTGGCCTTCGCGGCCTTGTCCTGGCGGCCCTTGCGGACCAGCTGGTTGATGGTAGGCAACCTGGTTACTCCGTAACGTTGCTGTTGTCATGCCACCCCGCTGCGGGGCGACTCCTTGGTCATCCGGCTCCCGATGACCCCCGAGGTCGGGCGTGTCGGTGGTCGATCGGTGAACCGGTGCTCCCCCCTGCACTCCCCACAACGCTTTGTGGATTGCCCGGCGGAAGGTTCGCTCTGGACCGCAGTGATGTCGCACCGGCCGTGGCTGGCGGACAGGGCACCGAGGCCGTCATCGCGCATGGCTGAGTACAGGCCTCAGACACAGTGTTCAAGCGTACCGGCGGGGCGCCACGCCGACCAAATCCGCACCCTTGCGCTCACCGGCCACGATGCCGTATGCCGCTGGGCTCGCTCCCCGAGCGATCGGCCCATCCGCTGGGGCGGGGGTGCCCTCAGGAGCTGCGCCCGGGCGACGTTCCGGGGGCCAAGCGCGAGGACGCCGCCACTTGGGGACCGGGGTCCCGACGTGGCGGGAATCCGCACTGGCGGGCCGCCACTTGGGGACCGGGGCGCCGAAACGGTGCCCGGTCAGCCGAGGCGCCAGTCGCCGGCGTAGATGTGCAGGACCGGCAGGCCGAGTACCTCGCGCGCCTTCGACGCCCAGTCCTTGTGGAACGTGTCCTCCACGGCGTGCGGCTCGGTCACGATGACGACCTCGCGGGCGTTCAGGCGACGGACCTCCTCGACGAGCGTGGGCATCGGGTCGTCTGCGGTCACCTCACCGGTCACCGTGAGACCCCGCTGCTCGAACTCGCGGAGCGTCTGCGCGAGAGCTGTCCGCGCATCCGCGTGGGCCCCCTCACGGTCGACCGGCTTGAGCGCGTCGAGCGCCTCGCGCATCTCGAAGAGGCTGAGATGGTTGAGGAAGGTGCTGAGCAAGTTGCGCTTGGTGTCCGCCGGCACGAGGACGCGATAGGTCTCCTCGGCGTCGTCCTCAGCGTGCAGGCCCACGATCCGGTCAACGTCGACCGGCT
>DASUQN010000525.1:0-2043 GCA_036280515.1 Intrasporangium sp.
GCAGATCGCGACCGTCCACGAGCAGGGGCTCATCGACGCCGTCACGCGGGCCGGGGCGACACCCGGCTTCGAGGACGCGGCCCGCGGCCTCGGCACCGAGGACGACCCGGTCTTCGCCGACATGCACGTCGCGAGCGCCCACGTCGTCGGCGCCACGCTGGAGGCGTTCCGCCAGGTCTGGAGCGGCGAGTCGCTCCACTCCGTCAACATCGCCGGCGGCCTGCACCACGCGATGCCCGACAAGGCGAGTGGCTTCTGCATCTACAACGACGTGGCGGTCGGCATCAAGCAGCTGCTCGCCGACGGTGCCGAGCGGGTGGCCTACGTCGACATCGACGTCCACCACGGCGACGGCGTCGAGAAGATCTTCTGGGACGACCCGCGGGTCCTCACCGTCTCCCTGCACGAGACCGGGCAGATGCTCTTCCCCGGCACGGGCTTCCCGAGCGACACCGGAGGCCCCGGCGCCGAGGGCACCGCGGTCAACGTCGCGCTGCCACCCGGCACGGCCGACGCCGGCTGGCTGCGCGCGTTCCACGCCGTCGTACCCCCCATCCTGCGTGAGTTCTCCCCGCAGGTGCTGGTCACCCAGCACGGCTGCGACTCACACATGAACGACCCGCTCGCCCACATGATGCTCAGCGTCGACGGACAGCGCGCGGCCTACATGGCGTTGCACGAGCTGGCCCACGAGGTCGCCGACGGGCGGTGGGTCGTCACCGGCGGTGGCGGCTACTCCGTCGTCGACGTCGTGCCCCGCGCCTGGACCCACCTGCTGGCCATCGTCTCCGGTTCCCCGGTCGACCCCGCTCGGCCGACGCCTCCGGCCTGGCGGGCCCACGTCGAGGAGGTGATCGGGGCGACCGCGCCGCACCGGATGACCGACGGCCGCACCCCGGCCTACCGCGACTGGTCGGGGGGCTACGACCCCGAGACGTGGCTGGACCGTGCCATCCATGCGACGCGCATGGAGGTCTTCCCGCTGCACGGCCTCGACCCGCTTCCCTGACGGTCGGCGCCGCCGGAACAAGCCCGGTTCGTCAAGGACGCAACCCGACACGCCGCAGTCACACAAGTTTCTCTGGCGTTCCTCTTCCCCATGCGTCACGCGAGCCCTATTGTCAGCGAGAGCGGCACGCCTGTGACGCCGGTGCGGAAATCCGGTGCCGTCGCCGCGCAGAAGGATCGGTGCACACCATGGCTGAGAACACCCCAGGCGACATGTCCGAGGCGCAGTTCCTGACCATCGCCGAGGTCGCGGCCAGGATGCGCGTCTCGAAGATGACGGTCTACCGGCTCGTGCACGGCGGCGACCTGCCGGCCGTCCGCGTCGGCCGCTCCTTCCGGGTCCGGGAGGACGACGTCAACGAGTACCTCCGCAAGAGCTTCTACAACGCCGGCTGACGGATCCCGTCTCCGGCGGGGATCCACGGGTCCGACTCGATTCCGCGCTCCTCGCACCCGGCAAGTAGGGTGAGCGGGTCCGGCCGACGAACGTCGGCCGCAAGGAAAGGTCTGATTCGTGGGTTCTGTCATCAAGAAGCGGCGCAAGCGCATGGCCAAGAAGAAGCACCGCAAGCTGCTCAAGAAGACGCGCGTCCAGCGCCGCAAGCTCGGCAAGTAACACCCCTCGACCATGGGGCGGGTCGTGCTGGTCACCGGGATCTCCCGGGACATCGGACGACGATTCGCGCGCGCCGCGACCGGCGACCCGTCCATCGATCGAGTCATCGGCGTGGACGTGGTCCCGCCGCGCGGTGACATCGGCGACGTCTCCTTCGTCCGCGCCGACATCCGCAACCCCGTCATCGCCAAGGTCCTGGCCAAGGAGGACGTCGACACCGTCGTCCACATGAGCGTGATCGCGACGCCCGGCTCCGCCGGCGGTCGCGGGACGATGAAAGAGCTCAACGTCATCGGCTCGATGCAGCTGCTCGCTGCGTGCCAGAGGTCGACGACCGTCGAGCGGCTGGTCGTGAAGTCGACCACCACCGTCTACGGATCGGGTCCGCGCGACCCCGCGATGTTCACCGAGGACATGGG
>DASUQN010000526.1:0-10342 GCA_036280515.1 Intrasporangium sp.
GCCACCGTGGTGCTCAACCTCCCGCTCGAGATCCAGGCGCGCGAGCTGCCAGAGGGGCAGTCGGCCGAGACGGTCGAGCTGCCGCCCGCACCAGCGCCGCCCACCCCCTCACCGAGTGAGGTCGAGCGCTTGGCGGCCGCGCTGTCGGCTGCCTCGAGGCCGGTCTTCGTCGCCGGCCGGGGTGCGCGGTCCCACGCGGCCCGCGATGCGCTCAGCGCACTCGGTGAGCGCTCGGGTGCCCTGCTGGCCACCTCGGCCGTCGCCAAGGGCCTCTTCGTCGGCGAGCCGTTCTCGCTGGATGTGTCGGGCGGGTTCGCCTCGCCGCTGGCAGCCGAGCTGATCCGCGGCGCCGACCTCATCGTCGGGTGGGGATGTGCCCTGAACATGTGGACGATGCGGCACGGCATGTTGATCGCTCCGCGCGCCACGGTGGTGCAGGTGGACGACACGGCAGACGCGCTGGGAGCACACCGCGACCTGACCTTCGGGGTACATGGGGATGTCGCGCTGACCGCCGCAGCTGTGGACGAGGCATTGCTCGAGGACGACTTGGGGGCTGGGGCTGCCGGACGTGCGGGATATCGGTCGAACGGACTCGCCGCACGGCTCGCCCGCGAGTTGGCTTGGCGCGACGTGCCGTTCGAGGACACCAGCACCGATGGCCGGATCGACCCGCGGACCCTCACCATCGCCCTTGACGACCTCCTGCCCCCGGAGCGCGTCATCGGCGTGGACTCGGGGAACTTCATGGGCTACCCGAGCATGTTCCTTCGGGTCCCGGACGAGCGCGGCTTCTGCTTCACGCAGGCGTTCCAGTCGATCGGGCTGGGCCTGGCGACAGCGATCGGGGCGGCGCTGGCGCAGCCCGACCGGCTCCCTGTCGCTGCCGTTGGTGACGGAGGACTCATGATGAGTGCCGCCGAGCTCGACACGGTTCGCCGTCTGGGTCTGCCGATGGTCGTCGTGGTCTACAACGACGAGGCGTATGGGGCCGAGGTCCACCACTTCGCCCCGGGCGGACATCCCATGGACGCGGTCACCTTCCCGGAGACGGACATCGCGGCGATCGCTCGCGGCTACGGCTTCACCGGCGTGACGGTGCGGACCGTCCGCGACCTCGACGCCGTCCGGGCGTGGATCGAGGGCCAACGAGACACTCCCCTGCTCATCGATGCCAAGGTCCGCGGAGACCAGCCGTCCTGGTGGCTCGAGGAGGCATTCCGCGGCCATTGAGCCGAGGGGCCATTGAGCCGAGCGGCCCGCGTCAGGCGCGGTTCCCGCGGGGGCTCGGCGCGGGACGCCCGGATCGGTGGAGCGCAACGGTCACACCCGAAGCAACCAGGAGAACCCCCAGGGCGCCCCCGGCAAGGAGCGGCACACGCGGCAGCGGAGAAACCTGAGCCACGCCGAACCTCCCAGCCTGTCCGGGGCTGCCGCAGACGACGACATAGGTCCTGTCGGGCGCCACGGCGAACGTGAAGGCGGACTCGAGACCACCTGACTGCTGGTACCGCTCGGCCTGCGCGAGCGCCACAGCGTCGCCGCGGTCGGTCGTGACCTGGCACGTCGGCGGTTCCGCCTGTCCAACCGGGGTGAAGATCGTCGCCTCCCCTGAGCCAGTCGACGTCAACCGCGACTCCTGCCCATAGGCCACGCGAGTCAGGTCGGGGACCCGGTCGCCCCACCTGAAGCCCACCACGACCGTCGCTACCACGCACAGCGCGCCGATGATGACGAGAAGGGATGCCGCACGCGAACGTGTGGACGACCTCATGCCAGACCAACTCCTCCACCGTCACCCCCAGCGTGACAACGGAGGGCGCCAGGCGTCAGGGTCGAAGGGCCCGAAAACTCGCCTGGGCTAGGCGAGCACCCCCTGCCCGACCGCCCAGCCGAGGACACCGGCCCCGAGCCCGCACCCAATGCTCAGCAGCACGTTGCCGAGCGCCACGGCCACGGCGCCGTCCTCGACGAGCCGAACCGTCTCGAAGCTGAAGGTCGAGTACGTGGTCAGCGCCCCGCAGAATCCCGTCCCGACCAGGGCGAGGACCTCGGCGGACGCCGCCCCGGACGCTGCCATCCCGAGGACCACTCCGAGCAGCAGCGACCCCAGCACGTTGACCGCGAGCGTCCCCCACGGGAACCGGCCGCCGTGCCACCGCTGCACGGCCAGATCGGTGACGTACCGCAACGGCGCCCCCAGGGCACCGCCGATCAACACGAGCACGAGGGTCACGGCCCCGACCTTTCCGTCCGGGCCATCGCTCGTCCCACGAGCGCCCCGGCCACCACGGCACCAAGGGCCAGGACCAATGTCCCGACGAGGTACCCGAGCGCGCTGACAACTCGGCCATGGGCCAACAGCGCCCGGGTCTCGAGGGCATAGGTCGAGAACGTCGTGAACCCCCCGAGCACCCCAACGCCGAGGAACGGCCGGACGTAGCGGCGCGGCGGCCACACGTCGGTCACGTAGAACATGAGCAGCCCGAGCAGAAAAGACCCGATCGCGTTGACCCCCAAGGTCGCCCACGGGACACCATCGGATGCGTGCGGCCACAGCTCCCCCGCCGCGTACCGCGCCACCGCGCCGAGGGCCCCGCCTGCCGCGATGACCCCGAGCACGTCGAGACGGTCGCGCACGAGCGCGTGGTCGAGCTCGCTCGTCCGCACGTCATCGGGCGTGACGTCGGGGTCGACCGGCCCGTGCACGGGCCCGTGCCCCGGGTGCGAGCCCATTCGTGTCCTCCCGTGCCGACCGGCATACTCGTGACGTCGCGCCGTCACGTCGATGAAAGGGTATGCCGCTGAGCTCGCTCTCCTTCTACCTGACCATTGCGGGTCGGTCCAGTGCCGAGATCGAGGTGCGGCGGTCGCGCTTCATCTGCGACCTCGAGCGCGTCGAGACGGAGGAGGCGGCCCGCGAGTTCATCGAGGAGATCCGGTCGGGCAGCCGCGAGGCTCGGCACCACTGCACGGCGTTCATCTTGGGCGCCAACCGGGCGATCCAGCGCAGCAACGACGACGGTGAACCGTCCGGAACCGCTGGTGCCCCGATGCTCGAGGTCCTGCGAGGGCGCGGCGTGAGCGATGTCGTCGCGGTCGTGACGCGCTGGTTCGGCGGCGTCCTGCTCGGGACCGGCGGCCTCATCCGGGCCTACGGCGATGCGGTGGGCGCCGGCCTGGATGCCGCGACTCTGGTGGCGCGCGAGCTGCGGCTCGAGGCGCTCGTCGACGTGAGCCATGCCGACGGCCCGCGCACCGAGAACGCCCTCCGCGGCCACCCCGGCACGACGGTGATCAGGGTCGACTACCTCGGGACCGGGGTGCGCATCATCGCGGGCGTCGAGCCGGACGGCTTCGGCGAGCTGGCTGGCTTCGTCGCATCCCTCACCTCGGGCGCCGGCACCGTCACCCCCGGCGCGACCACCTGGGTCGACACCCAACCCCACCACCCCTGATCGCCCACCGCCCCAAACTCGAGTGGCCCCCCTGTCCCCACCCTCACCAGCTCGAGTGGCCCCGCCGACCCAGCCCAAGAAGCTCGAGTGGCCCCGGTGTCCACAAAGGACGGGCGGACCCTGGTGAAGATGGGGCCACTCGAGTTGGTGGGGGCGGGAGGGCTGGGGAGCGAGCGGGCGTGCGGGAGCGAGCTCAGCGGCATACGACAAGATGGTGGTCATGGCACTACACCTCGCGACGACCGCCGAAGGCAACGCCCTGCTCGAGCGCGACCCGCTTGCGCTCCTCCTGGGCATGCAACTGGACCAGCAGATCCCGATGGAGAAGGCGTTCACGTCGCCGAGCGTCCTCGCCGAGCGGATGGGCACCGACCATCTCGACGCGGCCACCATCGCGGCGCTGCCGCCGGAGACGCTGCTCGAGTACTTCCGGACTCCGCCGGCGCTGCACCGCTTCCCAGGCTCCATGGCGCAGCGCACCCAGCAGCTGTGCCAGGCCATCGTCGATGAGTGGGATGGCGACGCTGCCAACATCTGGGCGGGGGCCGAGTCCGGAGCAGCGCTCGTCAAGCGCATCGGCAGCCTGCCCGGCTTCGGCGACCAGAAGGCGAGGATCTTCGCGGCGCTGCTCGCCAAGCAGCTCGGGGTGACCCCGCCCGGCTGGCAGGAGGCGACCGGCGACTACGGCCAGCCGGGTCACCGCTCGATCGCGGACGTCGTCGACGACGAGTCGCGCGTCAAGGTGCGGGAGTACAAGAAGGCGAAGAAGGCCGCGCTCAAGGAGTGAGTCCCGGTGACTCACGACTGCGCGATGAGCAGGCCCGCCGCCGCGGCCGGGACGAGGTAGAGCAGCGGGAACGGGACGTGTGCCCACGCCTTCGCGCGCAGCACGGTGACGACAGCGCCGACGAAGTAGAGGACGAGTCCTGCAGCCGCCGCCATGCCGATGGCCGGAACCCAGATCCCGACCAACAGCCCGACGGCGCCGAGGAGCTTGGCCAGGCCGAGCCACGGCCAGGCTGCACGAGGCACGCCGTAGTCGACGAAGTTGTCGACGACCCACGACTTGTGCGTGAGAACCGAGAAGGCCGAGAACCCGATCCAGAGGGCGGCGAACACGGTGACGATCGTTGCGGGGGTGCTCATGGGGCACTCCTTTCGAGGGAGGGGCGCCCGAATGTGGCGCCACTCCATCGACCCGGCGGAAGCCACCGATGTGACATCCAGCAGGAGCTCAGCCACGCGACGCCGGGCGGGGAGCTCCGATGTCGTCCAGCGCGTCGGCGGTCTCGGTCAGCTCGCGAAGCGTGTCGATGAACCGTGCGGCTGGTGCTCCGTCGACCACCGCATGATCGAAGGTCACGGTCAACGGCAGCATGGCGCGGGCCACGATGAGGCCTTCGTGCACCGCTGGCCGGTCGACCACGCCGCCGACCGTGACGATCAGGGTCAGCGGTGCGAGCGGCACCGCCCAGCCCCACCCTCGGGTGAACATGCCGAGCGAGGTCACACCCACGGCGGGGCCGAAGGAGGCGGACACGCGCGGCCGCGTCGCGACCATGCGGATGCCGGCTCGACGGATCGGCCCGGGCAGGCGAAGCAGCTGCGCGGTCACCCCGCTCAGGCGACGATCCTGCGGCTGGCTGTGCTTGGCCCCGGCCAGGAGCGCGGTGATCTCGGCCGCGGACAGCCGATCCGCCTCGCGCACCACCACGACGTCCAGGACGGCGTGGCCCTCCCACTGCCGCTCCACGGTCGCACCCACGTCGACGTCGTCGAAGTAGAGGACCTTGTTACCGGCCCGCCGCGCGTTCACCTCCGGGTGGCGAGCGACCGCGCGGCCAAGGGTGCTGATGACGAACCCGGTCCACGACACCCGAGGCTCCGCCAGCCCGATCAGCTCGCGAGCCCTGGTCACGTCGAGCTCGACCAACGCATGGACCTGAGCCTTCCGGCTCGCGCTCCAGAGTCGGTCGAGCACCGGTCGCCGCTCCGTTGGTATGGGGCGGACGGAGTACCCGCTCAACGCCTGCCCTCCCAGAAGTCCCGCTCCCAGGGCCGGGGGTCCTCGATGACGGTGGGGCTCAGGTCGAACCGCATCGTGGCGCGGCGGTCCAGGTCGTAGGCCGGCCATCCCGGATCCCCGTTCGTGGCGAAGGCGACCCATGCGGCGTGCATCGTCCGGGCCAGCTCCTGCGGCGGCTCCGGCCCGAGCAGACCACCGAATAGCGGAACATCGGGACGGGCGACGTCGAAGACGAACGGCACCTCGACGGCATGGACGGCCCCGAGCCCCGGTGCAGGCCAAGCGAACTCATACATGTAGGTGCGCGACCGCGCGCCGGCGCCCACTCTGCCGTCGGCGAGCAGCAGGGCCGGCACACGAATCCACCAGTCGGTCTGGACCGTGGCGAGCAGGTCCCCGGGGCCGAGATCGGGATACCGGGAACGGTACGCCGCCAGCGCGTCCTTGCCGTCGAGTCCATAGGCGGCCAGCGACTGGTAGCCGTACTGTGTGACCGGGCCAGTGAGCATGTCGTCGGTGATCTGGCCGATCGCCCCGCTGGCGACGAGAAAGAGCCGCCAGTCGTCGGTGTTCGTCCCCACGATGACGTCGACGTGACCACCCGACCGAGCCTTGATCCGCTCGATGGGCCGGCCTGGCACCACGGTGCCGTCGACGGCCGGCGCCCACGGCATGTTGCAGGCCACAACCGCCGCGCCCCAGCGGTCCGGGTCCGGGTTCATCATGAGGTCCTGCTTCAGCTCGGCCTGTGCGGCGATGAACCGATCGACTCCGACCGCCGCCAACGCCTGGCGGTCAGGTGGCACGCCAAGCCGGTCGGCCAGGTAGCCACCGATCCGGAGCGCGTCCCCGGCTGGCGTCACGTGGTGCGCCGCACCACTCTCGAGAATCGCCCGGCGGAACAGTCCTTCGGCACGTGGCATGGCGAGCAGGATGCCGATGCTCATCGCCCCGGCCGACTCGCCGAAGACCGTCACGTTGTCGGGATCGCCGCCGAACGACGCGATGTTCTCGCGCACCCACTCGAGGGCCGCGACCTGGTCGAGCAGCCCGACGTTGGCGATGCCGTCGCCGAGGTGCAGGAAGCCCTCGGCGCCCGGTCGCCAGTTGATGACGACACAGACGACGCCATCACGCGCGAAGTTTCGACCGTCGTAGGCCGCGGTGGAGCTGATCTCGAACATGCCACCCTGGATCCACACCATGACCGGCAACCGGGCGGCGCCGGGGTCGGGCGTCCAGAGGTTGAGGTTGAGGCAGTCCTCGGAGGCTGCAGCGCGCTGGACCGCCGCGAAGGCGGCATTGACGTCCTCCCAGTCCTCCGTGGCACCGGCCTCGGATCCGCCCACCCTCGGCGGTGCGACCTGTGGCGGCTCCGGACCAAGTGCGGTGGCGTCGCGGACGCCGGACCACGGCTCGAGCGGCTGCGGTGGCATGAGGCGGTTCGCGCCGAACGGTGGCGCGGCATAGGGAACGCCGAGGAAGACGTGGATCCCGTCAACGAGGCGTCCGCGGAGTTCCCCCTGAAGAGTCTTGACCGTCGTGTCCATGCGTCCACGGTCCGCCTCGGGACGCCGCGGCGGCAGAGGCAAAGGTCCCTCCCCCGGGCGCGAACTGCACACTCGACGAGCGGGGGACGGCGCCGAGGGACGGGGCGCTGGGGGCTGGCCCAGCGGCATACGGCCTGCGCTTGTTGCTCGTCGGCTCAGTCCGCGAGGAAGCCCAGCAGGTCGGCCCGGGTCAGCACGCCGACCGGCTTGCCGTCCTCGACGACGAGGATCGCGTCGGACTTCTCGAGCTCGTCCCTGGCCGCGCCGACCGGCTCGCCGGAGCCGACGAGGGGCAGGCCGGGCTCCATGTGCTTCTCGACCGAGTCGAAGAGGTGCGCCTGCCCGGTGAAGAGCGCCTCCATCAACGCGCGCTCGCTGACCGACCCGGCCACCTCGCCGGACATGACGGGCGGCTCTGCCTTGACGACCGGCATCTGTGAGACCCCGAACTCGCGCAGGATGTGGACGGCGTCGCGGATCGTCTCGTTGGGGTGCGTGTGGACGAGCGCCGGCATCTCGCCGGACTTCGTGCGTAGCACCTCACCGACGGTCTGCTCGTCGTGGTCGTGGAGGAAGCCGTAGGAGGACATCCACTCGTCGTTGAAGATCTTGGACATGTAGCCGCGGCCCGAGTCGGGCAGGAGCACGACGACCACGGCGTCCTCGGGAAGGTCCTTCGCGGCATGGAGCGCCGCGACGACGGCCATCCCGCACGAGCCGCCCACGAGCAGGCCCTCCTCGCGGGCGAGGCGCCGGGTCATGTCGAACGAGTCGGCGTCGGACACGGCGATGACCTCGTCGACGACCGAGGGGTCGTAGGCGCCCGGCCAGAAGTCCTCACCAACCCCCTCGACGAGGTAGGGCCGGCCGGTGCCGCCCGAGTAGACCGAGCCCTCGGGGTCCGCCGCGATGATCCGCACCGCACCGTCGCTGACCTCCTTGAGGTACCGGCCGGTGCCGCTGATCGTGCCCCCGGTTCCAGCCCCGGCAATGAAGTGGGTCACGCGCCCGTCGGTGTCGCGCCAGACCTCCGGGCCGGTCGTCGCATAGTGGCTGTTGGGGCCCTCTGGGTTGTAGTACTGGTTCGGCTTCCAGGCCCCGTCGATCTCCTTCACGAGCCGGTCCGAGACGCTGTAGTAGGAGTCGGGGTGGTCGGGGGCGACCGACGTCGGGCAGACGACGACCTCGGCGCCATAGGCCTTGAGCACGTCCTGCTTGTCCTGGCTGACCTTGTCGGGACAGACGAAGACGCACTTGTAGCCCCGGCGCTGGGCGATGAGCGCGAGCCCGACGCCCGTGTTGCCGCTCGTCGGCTCCACGATCGTGCCGCCGGGCTTGAGCAGCCCCTCATCCTCCGCCGCCTCGATC
Source organism: Intrasporangium sp. (assembly GCA_036280515.1). GTDB lineage: Bacteria > Actinomycetota > Actinomycetes > Actinomycetales > Dermatophilaceae > Intrasporangium. The sequence continues at coordinate 8,403 of DASUQN010000526.1, forward strand.
ATGCGAAGCGCGATCCGGTCCTTGACCGAGCCGCCCGGGTTGAAGTACTCGATCTTGGCCAGCACGGTGCACCTGACGCCGGCGTCCTCGACGACCGAGTTCAGCTTGACGAGGGGCGTGTTGCCGACGAGGTCGGAGATGTGCTCTGCGTACTTCACCGGATCATCCTAGGTCGCGCTGTCGTCCGCACGACGAGGAGGTATGCCGCTGAGCTCGCTACCGCCCGCCCCTGCCCCTCCCGCGTGGCCGGTGGGCATTCCCCGTCAGCCCCACGCGTTACGGTGATACCGGGTTCTACTGGGATTCACTGCACGCAAAGGGGGGTTCTCATGAGTCGCGCCCGACGCGCTCGGAAGATCGCCCAGACCGCCGCGTTCGGCGGCGGTGTGGGCGCCGCCGGCCTCGGCGCCCTCGGGCTCGCCGGCTACGGCCTGCTCCGGGTCGAGGCGCTGATGGCCCGCCGGATCGTGGGCCAGGCATTCGACGGGGCACCGGACGACGAGGGGATCTATGGCTTCGGCCACGGAGCGCCGATCCGCCTGGTCGTGCTGGGCGACTCGACCGGCGCCGGCATGGGCGCGGAGCACGCCAGACAGACGATCGGGGCGACCGTCGCGAACGGTGTGGCTGCCTTCAGCGGTCGCCCGGTCGAGCTGACGAACGTCGCGGTCATCGGCGCGGAGTCGCCCCACCTCGGCGGCCAGGTCGACCGGGCGCTCGAGCGCGTCGCCAGCCCCGACATCGCGGTCATCCTCATCGGCGCCAACGACGTGACGCACCGGATCGAGCGCTCACTGGCCGTCCGGCACCTCGAGATGGCTGTCCGGCGGCTGCGTGACGCCGGGGCTGAGGTCGTCGTGGGCACCTGTCCGGATCTCGGCGCGGTGGAGCCATTGCCGCAGCCTCTGCGCTACCTCGCGCGCCGCTGGTCCCGGGACCTCGCGGCCGCCCAGACCGTTGCCGTCGTCGAGGCCGGCGGGCGCGCCGTGTCGGTCGGCGACCTGCTGAGCGAGGCCTTCTCCGCCGAGCCGCACGTGATGTTCAGCCAGGACCGGTTCCACCCGAGTCCCGCCGGCTACGCCCGGGTGGCCGCGGCTCTGCTGCCCTCGGTGAGCGCGGCGCTCGACCTCTTCGGCGAGCGCAGCGCCCCCAGCCAGCCGAGCACCTGGCGGGGCGAGGGCGTCGGGCCGGTTGCCGTTGCGGCGAGCCGGGCAGTGGCCAACCCCGGCACCGAGGTCGCGCCGGCCGAGGTGGGCGGCCAGGCCCGCGGCGTCCACGGCCGCTGGGCGATGATCCGTCGCAGGCTCCGGCCGGCCATCGCGGTCCCGCAAGCCGACCCGGTGCGCGAGGACGAGCCGGTCCCGGCCGGCGTGCCCGAGGCGGACCCGCAAACCGCCCCTCGACACTGACGATGCTGCCGAACGAACGGCAGACCGTTCCTCTGGCGGCACACTCCCTGCTCAGCCGAGCGGCGCGATCTGGTCGGGCGGCGGCGCCACGATCCCGAGGTCCTCGTTCCACTGCGAGAAGTCAAGCTGGCCCGGACTCGTCGACGAACCGGTGAAGCGGACGATCTCGAACTCCGACTTCGACACGTAGAGGGCTCCCTCGGCCTGGCCCTTGGCGTCGGTGATCACCCACGCGTCGATCCCGCCGACCGATTCGGAGCCCACGGTGTCGGACAGCTGCGACGGCGTCACGGCGTTGAACGCCTCGTCGAGGAATGCATTGAGGCTGAGCTGCCGCGTGAGCTCCGCGGCCTCGACAGGTGCCTTGACGAACTTGTCGGCCGCGGGCGGCGAGGGCAGTCCCTGGGACTTCCAGAACTGCGCATCACCCTGGAGGTACACCTCGTTGGCCGCCGAGATGACGCGCACCTTGCCCTGGTCCTCCATGCGCAGGGTGACGTCCGCACTGGATCCGTCGCTCGTGCCCTTGAA
>DASUQN010000527.1:0-2342 GCA_036280515.1 Intrasporangium sp.
GGCCGTGGCGGAACGAGTGCCGCTCTGGGTCAGACCAACCGAGGACTGGCGAAATCCACAGGAACTTCCGGTGGCGCCGGCTCCCCGCCGGTGCGACACTGGGCGAAGCCCTCCAGCGTCTGGCCGACCTGCCACGTGGCAGCGTCGCTCGGGAAAGGACGTGATTGCAGGCACACTCTGGTAGAAGTTTCCACGAGCCTCTCGCCAGATCGTCCAGTACGTGGTTACACTGGACGCAGCGAAGGGTTGGGCCCGCACGAACCGCGCCCAGCCCTTCTGCATGTGCTGGCTCGCGCTGTCCCCCTGTCTGTGCGAGCCAGCTCAAGCGGAGACGGACCCGGTGCCCAGGCACCGGGTCCGTCTGCTTGTCGGGTCAGGCCTTCGGCCGCTTCGGCTTGACGGACTCGCTCGGCAGCGTGCCGGCGGACGCGTCAATGGCGTCGGAGCCGAGCGTCGCGTCGATCGCCGTCACCTGACCGGTGGCCTCGCCGAGTGCCTCGTCGGCGCGGGCGGAGGCGGACTCCATCTCGCCCTCCGTCACGCCGCCCTTGCGGTCGGCCATCGCGGTCTGGCCCTTGGCCGCCAGGTCCGTCGCCTTGTCCTTCGCCTTGGCGGCGGCGTCAGTCACTGCTTCCTTCGCGTGCCCGACCTTCTCGGCTGCCCTGTCCTTCAGCGAGCCGCTCGAGTCGAAGCTGGTCGTTCCAGTGGTCCCTCCCATATCGCTAGCGGCGGAAGTGGCCCACGGGTCGTTGGTGGCCTGCTGCCTGCGATAGGCCGCGACGGCCGCAACACTTGCGGCGCCGAGCCCGATGAAGATGAGCCACTTCTTGCGACCGCTCTTTACGGGTGTGGCCACGGCCTCGCCGGCGAGGACGCGATAGGCGTCACGCAGCCGATCGCTGCTCACCCGAGCGAACTCGCCAGCGGACGCGCGAGCGTGCTGGACCTGCGGCTCGTAGTCGCGCATGAGGTCCTTGGCCTCCTGGGCCCCCTGAGCGACAGCCGCCGAGGCGACTCCGAGGGCGGCTCCCATCTTGGGCAGAACCGAGTCCACGAGCGTCGACTCGGCCGCCTCGATCCTTGGTCGGGCACGATCGGCGAGGTCAGCCGCGACCGGAGCCGCGCGCACGCGCGCCTCCTCATAGGCCTCCTTGAGGCGTTCCGCTGCTGCCGTCGCCGTCGGCGCCGCCTGATCGCGCACCTCGACGACCTGCGCCTTGAGCTTCTCGGTCCGGGTCGGTTTCGTTCGGAACATGCACTCCTCCTAGGTCGTCTTGGTTCTTACCCACAGTCCTCGGTGGGTCACCAGCTTCCCGAGCTCGGGGCGGCGCCGGGCACGTCGGGTGCGTCGGGCTCGAGCGGCAGGTCGTCGATCGGCTCTCCGGACGCGTCGTAGGCGCGCTGGGGGCGCGCACCCGCCGGCCCAACTGCCGCCTCCGGGGGAGCGTCGAGGGGCGCCTCCGGGTCGAGGTCCACCGACAGCGCCTCCTCGGCGACCTCCTCCTCGTCGATGAGCGGATCGAAGCCGCCTGCCGGCTTTGGGCCAGCGGCTGCAGCGCCACCGGCTGCTGCGGCGCCGCCCCACGTCGTGCCGGTTCCGCTCGTTGAGGCGGGCCCGGTGCCAGACGTCCGGGAGCTACCCTCGGCGATCTTGTCGACGCCCTTGGTGACCTGACTCTTGGCCTTGGCGATCTTGTCGGCGTACTTGCCCTCGGTCTTCTCGTCGATCTTGGCGCCGGCCTTGTCGAGTGCACCCTCGACCCGCGCACGGTTGTCCACCGCGAGGTCTCCGGCCTTCTCCTTGGCCTGCCCGGCCACTTTCTTCGCCTCTTCCATCAGGTGGGATGCCTTCTCCCTGAGACCCAGCTCGTCCGCCTGGTGCTTGAGCTTGTCGATGAATGACACGGCTGCTGCTCCTTCGGTCTGGGGTTCATGTAGCGATCCTTCACCCGACGGGGCCGCCGGGTCCACCCTGCTCATACCCAGACCGTGAAGGATCGGCCGAACGTGCCAGCATGGCGAGCACCGAGCCGTGCGAGGATTGGGCGCATGAAGGCAACCTTGCACACCAACTATGGGGACATCGTCGCCGAGCTGTTCCCCCATCACGCGCCCAAGACCGTGGAGAACTTCGTCGGTCTGGCCAAGGGTGAGAAGGAGTACACCGACGACGCGGGTCGGACGAGCCCGACCCCGTTCTACGACGGTCTGAAGATCCACCGGGTCATCCCGGGCTTCATGATCCAGGGCGGCTGCCCGCAGGGCACCGGCTTCGGCGGGCCGGGCTACACGTTCGACGACGAGATCCACCCGGAGAAGAACTTCAACCAGCCCTACATGCT
>DASUQN010000528.1:0-5366 GCA_036280515.1 Intrasporangium sp.
TGACCAGGGCCGCCTGTCGACCAGTCGGCGTCATCGGCGCCTCTGCCGCGCGCAGGCGGCTCCTGGCCGAGGAGGCGAGCTGACGACAAGCTGCCGGTGTGCGCCCCACGATCTCGGCCACCTCCGCGAATCGGTACCGGAAGACGTCGTGCAGGATGAAGGCGACGCGCTCGGCCGGGGTCATCGAGTCGAGGACGACGAGGAAGGCCATGTTGACCGACTCGTCGAGGGTCACCCGGTCCGCCGGATCGACGGGGCCCCCACTTGGCCGACCACCCATCCAGCCGGTGCGATCCGGCAGCGGCTCCGGGATCCACTCGCCGACATAGTGCTCCCTGCGGTGGCGCGCCGACCGCAGCAGGTCGAGACAGATGCGGCTGGCCACCTTCGTCAGCCAGGCACCGGTGGAGTCGATCGCCGCCTGTTCCTCCGGCGACATCGAGTACCACCTGGCGTACGTCTCCTGAACGACGTCCTCGGCTTCGGCGAGCGAGCCGAGCATGCGGTAGGCGAGATTGATCAGCTTGCGTCGCTCGTCGAGGAGCGCCGCGGTGCCGGGGTCGGCATGCTCCGCCCGCCCGCGCATCTCCCGCGCGTTCGAAGGCTCGGGTGGGGTGCTCATCGGTGACCACTTCCTTCAGGGCAGCTGTCGTCACCCGAGTGACGAGACAGCACGGGGCGATGTCAGGCCGACAGGCCCGGCCTGACACCTGGCGGCGCCGCATCGTCGGACTCGCAACACCGTTACCAGATCCCCCATGGAGGTTCGACATGAGCACCACGTCCACGACCAGCCCGCGCGTCGAGGCTTCCACACCGAGCCGACCACGGGCGGCCGTCGGCGCGACGATCGCGGTCGTCATCAACACCGGTATCTGGATCGCAGGTCGAGCCGCAGACGTCTCCTTCCTCGTCGAGTCGCCGGTCGGTGACCTGAGGGTCGGCCTCCTGGAAGTCATCCTCGGCACCGCCACGGGCTTCGCCATTGGATTCGGCCTGCTCACCTGGGCGGCCAGGCGGTCGCACACCCTCGTTCGCGCCGTCCTCGCTGCAGCAGTCACGATGGCCGTGCTGTCCGCGCTCGGTCCGCTGACCACCGCCCACGAGACCTCGAGCGGTGCGCTGCTGGCCGCGATGCACCTCGTGACCGGCGCCGCCTTCATGGCGGCCTTGTCCGGGGCTCGCGGACGGTCCGGACGCTGACGCGTCACGGGAGGCCCATCCAGGTCCGCTGGCGTCAGAGCGGCCCAGCTGGGAGGGTCTCCCGTCGCGCCCGGATCTCGGCCCGCAACGCTTCGAGCTCCTCGGGCTCCACGGCATCGTCCTCGTGAAGGGAGTCGGGAGGATCGAACTCCATCCGGGCCTCCCGGGCGGCTACCTCGGCCGCTCCTCCACGGACCGCCTCGTCCCACCGTGAGGTGCTCGAGGCGTTTCCGTGCTTGAGCATGATCCTTGCCATCTCGCCGGCATCAGCCAGTTCCTCAGTTGTCACCGACTCGGGCACGTGACGCCTCTCGCGCCAGTCGTGCAGGGCTTTGATGGTCGCCCTGAGGAGTAGCCTCGAAGGCTCGTCCGGCGGGTACGAATCGTTCGCTGCCTCAGCCACGACTCCCTCCCTTCCGCTTCACCTTGACGATGGCGTCCATGGCTGCCTCCAGCATCGCAGACTGCGTCGTGTTGCGCGACAGGCCGTTGAGCGTCCTCAGCACCTTCAGCTTCACCGGCGACGGAAGCTGCTCACGGTTGGCCCACACCCACATCAGTGCCTCCCACCACCGCGTCCGGTCGTCTGCTTCGGTCGCGAGGCTCCTGTCGATCCGGCCACGCTCCACGATCCCCCTGTAGGCGATCGTCGCGGCCGCGATGGCAGTGAGCCCGGCGAACCCTGCCGACGTGATGAACTCACCGATCGCGAGGCGCAGGTCCTCCCACGTCATGCCGGCTCTCCCTTGTCCATCATCCTGCGAGTCTGGCCGGTGAACGGCTCCTCGGACAGCTCCGACACGAGCTCAGTGGTTTCGCCCGAACGTCCGGGGCGGCACGGCTACGGCGTACCCGACGCCCGGCGCAGACAGAAGCGCCGGAGCGGCTCGGCGGCCATGACCTCTGCGAGGTCCCGGTAGCGGCCCGCAGCCGCCTCCCGGCGTCCCGTGCGCCACTCGAGATCCGCGAGGGTGAGGCTCGCGTCGCGGGAGGCGTATGCCGCTGGGCCCGCTTCCAGCCGCAGCAGCTCCTCCTCGACGTGGCTGAGCTCGTCTGCCACAGCGTTGTGCTCGGTGCGGGAGAGAAGCTGGTGTGCTGTCGCGGCGAGTCTCGCGACGGTCACCGACGGCGAGGGCCACACCCGCTCCAGGGCACCGTAGAGGTCCACGATGCGGGGCCAGTCGGTGTCCCGGGAGGTGGCCGCCACGGAGTGCAGGCCAGAGATGGCGGCCTCCAGGGCGAACCGGCCGTCACCGTTGGCGGCGGCGAAGGTTGCGTCCTCGAGGCCGAGGGCGAGCAGCTGTCGGTCCCACCGGTTCCGGTCGACCTCGTCGAGGGCGAGCGCCGTCCCGGTCGCATCGACGCGACCCGGCCGTCGGGCCAGGCCGAGGCGGATCACGGCACGCAGTCCGCGGGCCTCCGAGTCCGTCGGATAGGCGGCGACGATGGCATTCGCGATCGAGAGGGCTTGCGCGCCCGTATCCGCGAGGGCATCCACCGGATCGAGCACCGTGCGGTGAGCCAGGGTGAACATCCCTGCCACACAGGCGAGGACGACGGGAAGCCGCTCCAACCGCTCTGCCCTGTCGGGCACCCGGAAGGCACCGCGGGCCTCCGCGAGGGCGCGCTTCGCGCGGGTGAGCCGAGCCGCCGCGGCCGGCTCCTGCAGCCCGAGGTGGGCGGCGATCTGGGGGATCGACAGCCCGCACACGACGCGGAGCGCCAGCACCATCTGCGACGACGCGCTGACGACCGGGTCGCACGCCACGAAGAGCAGTGCGAGCCGGTCGTCGAGGGCATCGCCCCGAGGGCCGAGCGAGCGGCTGATCGGGTCGTCGTGATCCATGGCGCTGGTGTCCGCGGTCGGGTCGGCCTCCGGAGGGACGAGCTCGGGCGCGAGTCGTCCCTCGACCCGGCGCCGACGGTGGTCGTCGATCCACGCACGCTTGGCCACTGACGTGCACCACGCCGCCAGGGAGGCGATCGGCTCACCCGACCGGCGCACGTGGTCAGTGGCGCGCGCGACGGACTCAGCGGCATACTCCTCCGCGTCGTCGAGGCTGCCAGTGACGGACGCGAGCGCCCGCACGATCCGCGGCCACGCGTCCTGGAACTCGAGCCCGAGATCACCCTGGGTCGCCGGCATGGCGACATTGTGTCTCCTGCCGAGGACACTGATCCGACCGACGTCGCGGATCAGCCGAGGGGAATGACCTTGCGCCACTCGATGTGGCCGCCCGTGGGGACGAGGGCCGCGAGCTTGCGGGCGACGGCCTCGTCGTCGGTCTCGACTGCGTAGAAGCCGGTGATGACCTCGGACGTGTCGGTGAACGGGCCGTCCGTGTAGACGGCGTCGTCGACCTTGCGGTCCGCGGCGCCCGGGACGACGGTGCCGCCGTACTTCGTGTTCGTCAGCGCGTGACCGCCCACGAGCCGAGCGCCGAGCGCCTCCACTGCCTCCGCGAAGGCTCCGTGCGCGGCCATGCTCGCGCCGAACTCGGGGTCGTTCTGCGCCTCCGGGCTCGCGGCGTAGTCGGAGTCCCAGTCGGGCTCGTGGATGAGGTAGACGTACGTGTCGGCCATGGTCGGCTCCTTGCCGTTGAAGTGGTGACGGCTCTCGTCACACCATCCTGACGAACTCGCCGTCGCGAAATCGACACATGACGGGGATCATCCGCGCAGCTTGGTCAGTCGACTCTCGAGCGCCGCCCGCCGGTGCGCGTTGCCCGCGAGGTCGACGTAGCGCTCCCCGAAGGCCGCGAGCAACGCGTCGTCGAGACGCCGCACGGCTCCGGGCGGGTACCTGTAGTCCATCCGGGCCGTGACCTCGGCGCTGTCGACCGAGGCCAGCACCTGGTCGAGAGCCTCAACCGTCGTGATGCCGAGCTCCTGCAGCAGACCGGAGACCCAGCTGTAGTGGTCGGTGCGCGACCACCCCGCGTCGGAGTACGTGCCGGCGAGGTACTTGGCGAGGTCCTGCGACCCGATCTGCGGGTGGGCGGGGGCCTCCTCGGGCTCGGGCTCGTCGGGGATTGCGACTTGCAGGCGGGCGCGGATCGCCGAGAACTCCCGGTCGGCGAGCTCGAGCAGCCCGGCTGCGAGGGTGAAGCGCCTGTCGAGGTCGAACGCGTGCTCGTCGGGCACCACGCCCTTGTACCGGATGTCATGCTCGAACTCCGCCCACGCGTGCTGGAGGACGGTGCGGATCTGCACCGATGCATTGAGCCGGCGGAGCGGCTCGTAGGGGTGCGGCACGACCCTGCTCGCGTCGACGGCGACGAGCAGGTGCCGGCTCGCGTAACCCCACCGCCCGGCACGAGCCGTCTCGAGCCCGAGGTCGCGGTCGTCGAGAACCGCGAGCTCCTGGGCGAGCAGGTCGGCGACGGCCGTCACGTCGGCCTGCACGTAGGTGATGACCCGCACGCCGATCCCGTCGGTGATGTCCTCGATCGGGTTGGGGTGCAGGGGGGCCCCGTCGACGATGCGCTCTGCCTTGCCCTTGAAGGACTCGACGGACTTCGTGCGCCCGGACACGTTGAGGTAGTTGATGCCGGCGTCGTCGAGCAACTCCTGGACCATCTCGACGTAGCGTCCGGTCGCCTCGACGAGCCGGGGGTGACGCTCGCGGTACTCCTCGACGGCGCGCGCGACCAGCCGTTGGTGCTCACTCCGCGTCGACATGCGCCCATCCTGCCTCGCCGTGCCCAGCCACGACGAAACGAGGCCGTATGCCGCTGAGCTGGCTCAGCGGCATACGGCTGCGTTGTGTGGGTGGCTGGGTCACCACCCGCGGAGGCGGAGCACCACACCCGCGTGGTCGGAGGGCCAGAGGCCCGTCGCCGGGTCGCGGTCGGTGATCTCGTCACCGGTGATGAAGCCGCGGTCGACCTCGAGCGGTTGCCCGTCGAGGGTGTGGGCGAAGACCATGTCGATCCGGTGGTCGAAGCCCGCGGCAGTCGCGTCGTTGACGCGCTCGGACAGGCCCGAGGTCCAGCCTTCCTCCGCCGGTGCCCACTCGAGCCACTGGTCCGTGTAGCCGGCCGATCCCGTGAGGAACTCGTAGGGAGCCTTGTGGGGCACGGTGTCGTGCGGCTTGACCGCGTCGAGCAGGGGATCGGAGTTGCAGTCGCAGACGAAGACCGTCGTGCGGTCCGCAGCCGTCG
>DASUQN010000529.1:0-6367 GCA_036280515.1 Intrasporangium sp.
GGTTCCCCACCGAGGCGTACGACTTCGGCCACGGCCGGAACATCGTCAACGTGGCCCTGGTCGACATCCGAGCATGGGACACGATGGGCGAGGTCTCCGTGCTCGTCGCCGCGGCCACTGGGATCGCGAGTCTCATCTTCGTCCAGACCCGGAACGCCCGGCTGTCCCGTGCCACGGCCCAGAATCTCCCACCGACCGAGCCGACCAGGGGCACGTGGCTGCACGGCGGTCGAACGCTGCGCCCCGAGCGCCGATCGGTCATCTTCGAGGTCGTCACCCGGCTCTTCTTCCACGTCATGCTCGCGGCGTCGCTCTACCTCCTCTTCGCCGGCCACAACCAGCCGGGCGGCGGCTTCGCCGGTGGACTCGTGGCGGGGCTCGCCCTCGTGATCCGCTACCTCGCAGGCGGACGCTACGAGCTCGACGAGGCGGCGCCCTTCGACGCGGGGCTCCTCGTCGGGCTGGGCCTGCTCGTCGTCGTCGCCTCGGCGCTGGCCCCACTCGCTTTCGGGGGCACGATCCTCGAGACGACCGCCCTGGACTTCGAGCTGCCGATCTGGGGCGAGGTGCACCTGGTCACCTCCCTCTTCTTCGACGCCGGCGTCTACCTCATCGTCGTGGGGATGATGCTCGACATCGTCCGCAGTCTCGGCACCGGCATCGACCGCCACATCGCAGAGGCGACGTCCGACCGGAGCGCCGCGGTGGCCGCCGACGCCTCCCCTGCTGGCGACGGCACCGCTGCTGGTGAGGGCACCGCTGCTGGTGAGGGCACCGCTGCTGGCAAGGGCACCCCAGCTCGCGACGGCACCCCAGCTCGCGAGGGCACCCCGCCCGCCGACGTGGCTCCTGCGGGCGAACCCCACGCGGACGAGGCGACTCTCGCGGGCGAGCGTGCTCGAGGGGCCGACGCCGACGTGGCACCACCCCGAGGCGGGGAGGCCGCACCGTGACCACCCTCATCGAGCCCACCATCGAGCCCAACGTCACCCTCATCATCGTCGTGGCCGCGCTCATCGCTGTGGGCACCGTCCTCGTGCTGGACCGGAGCCTCGTGCGGATCCTGCTCGGCCTGCTCCTCGTCGGCAACGGCGTGTCGATCCTCTACATGGTCGTGGCAGGCGAGGCGGGAGACCCACCGTTCGTCGGCGCCAGCGAGCCCGGGGAGATGAGCGACCCGTTGCCGCAGGCCATGGTGTTGACTGCCATCGTCATCTCGCTGGCAACCATGGGCTTCCTGCTCGCGCTTGCCTACCGGCTCTGGCAGCTGTCGGGGACGGACGACGTGCCCGACGACGCAGAAGACACACGGATCCTCGACCTCGCCCTGGCCAACGAGACGTCGTCCACGTACGACCCCAACGTGACGCCCACCACGACCGCTGACGAGAGCGCGGGGGAGGAGAACTCCCCATGACGTCGATCGTGCCCAACCTCGTACCGATGGCCGTGCTGCTCCCCCTGCTCGGCGCGGCCCTCACCCTCGCCTTCCGTCGTTCAGCGGCTCTGCAGCGGACCATCAGCGTCGGAGTCCTCGCAACAGTCGTCGCGGTCGCAGCCGTCCTGATCCAGCAGACCGACGCGCACGGGCCCCAGGTCCTCTGGCTCGGCGACTGGCCGGAGCCGCTCGGCATCTCCCTCGTCGCCGACCGGCTCAGCTCGCTCATGCTGCTCGTGTCGGCCGTCGTGGCGCTGCTCGTCCTCATCTTCGCGATCGGGCAAGGGCAGGCGGACGACGAGGAAGACACGCCGATGTCGATCTTCCACCCGACCTACCTCGTGCTGATGGCCGGAGTGTCGAACGCATTCCTGGCGGGCGACCTCTTCAACCTCTTCGTCGGCTTCGAGATCCTCCTGTTCGCGTCGTATGTCCTGCTGACGCTGGGTGGCACGGGACCCCGCATCCATGCGGGCACGACCTACATCGTCGTCAGCCTGGTCAGCTCGTCCCTGTTCCTCATCGCCATCGCATCGGCCTATGCCGCGACCGGAACGGTCAACCTCGCACAGCTCGCCCTGCGCATCGAAGGGCTGCCGGCCAGCGTGGCACTCGTCGTGCAGCTGGCCCTGCTCACGACCTTCGGGATCAAGGCAGCGGTCTTCCCGATGTCGTCGTGGCTGCCCGACAGCTACCCGACCGCGACCGCGCCGGTGACGGCCGTCTTCGCCGGCCTGCTCACCAAGGTCGGTGTCTACGCGATCATCCGGACCCAGACGCTCCTCTTCCCCGAGTCGCCCCTCACCGGCCTGCTCATGTGGGCCGCGCTGCTGACCATGATCATCGGCATCCTCGGTGCGGTGTCCCAGACGGGACTCAAGCGAATGCTGTCCTTCACGCTGGTGAGCCACATCGGCTACATGATCTTCGGCGTCGCCCTCGCGAGTGAGCACGGCACGGCAGGCGCGATCTTCTACGTCGCTCACCACATCACCATCCAGACCGCGCTCTTCCTCATCACCGGACTCGTCGAACGGCTCGGTGGGACGACGTCGCTCGACCGGCTCGGCGGCCTCGCGGCTGCCTCACCGGTGCTAGCCATCCTCTTCTTCACCTCGGCCATGAACCTGTCGGGCATCCCCCCGCTGTCCGGCTTCCTCGCGAAGATCGGCCTGCTCCACGCTGGGCTCGAGCTGGGCACGCCGATGGCCTGGGTCCTCGTGGTGGCCGGCATCGTGACCAGCCTGCTCACGCTCTACGCACTCTCGAAGGTCTGGAGCCAGGCGTTCTGGCGCAGCGCCCCCCACGGGGCCGCCCGCGACGAGGAGCTGGGTGGCACGGCCGGCTCCGAGGAGTTCGAGAAGGCACCGGTCTCCGTCGGGCAGGGAGCCGGGGCACGGACCGACTCCCGTGGCGAAGGCCTCGCGACCGGGCCCCGCGACTTCTACACCGACCCGCCGCGGCGTCGCAGGACCGCGACCACGCAGGCCGCACGCCCCCTGCCCCGGGCGATGCTGTGGGCGACGGCAGCGATGACAGCGGTCGGCATCGTCATCACGCTCGTTGCCGGGCCGCTGTTCGCCTACACCCAACGCGCTGCGACCGACCTCATGCAACGCGACCCCTACATCACGAGCGTGCTCCCCCCGGAGGTGCGCAGATGATCTCGCGACCCCAGCCCATTGAGGGCACCGTTCCGACCGACACGCCGCGGCGGCGGCGCCGCTCCTTCCAGCCCCGCGCCATCCTCGTCGTCGCGCTGGCCTGGTGCCTGCTGTGGGACCGCATCAGCTGGGGCAACGTCCTGTCCGGCCTGTTGGTCGGACTCGCGGTCACCCTCGCCTTCCCGCTGCCCTCGATCGAGTTCGGGGGACGGCTACGACTCCACCGGCTGCTCGGGTTGTTGGCCCACTTCTTCCGCGACCTCGTCGTCGCGTCGGTTCAGGTCGCCCTCCTGGCCTTCCGCCCCAGCCCGCCGCGCAACTCCGTCATCGAGGTCCAGCTGCGAAGCCGCTCCGACTTCTACCTCACGCTCACGTCCCTGCTCGTCGGGCTCGTCCCCGGCTCCACCGTCATCGAGGCCCGGAGATCCCACTCGATCGTCTACCTCCACCTCCTCGACGTCTGGGGGAAGGAGGCGGTCAGGCACTTCCACGACCACGTGCTCGAGATCGAGGAACGAGTCGTGCGTGTGTTCGGATCTCCCGAGGAGATCGCTTCCGTGGAGAAGCTCAAGAAGGAGGGACGATGACCGTCGTCACCGCCGCAGCGACTCTCATGCTCGGTCTGGCCGCAGCACTCTGCCTCTTCCGGATCTACCGGGGTCCGAGCGCGCTCGACCGGATCCTCGCGATCGACGTGCTCCTTGTCGTCCTCATCGCCGGGGTCGCCCTCGAGTCGATGTGGAACCACCGGGCAACCAACCTTCCACTGATCATGATCCTCACCATCATCAGCTACATCGGAGGCGTGTCCATCACCCGGCTGCTCTCCCGGGACTCCGACGACGAGACGCCCGAATCGGACGGAGCCGCCCGATGAACTGGCCCGCCATCCTCGATGTCGCCGGCGCGGTCTCCCTGCTCCTCGGCGCAGCGCTGTGTCTCGCCGGTGCGGTCGGTCTGGTCCGCTTCCCCGACACGCTCTCCCGCCTCCATGCGGTCACCAAGCCCCAGACCCTCGGCCTGATACTCGTCATCGCGGCCCTGGCCCTCACGCTGCGCTCCTGGGCCGCCATCTCGACCCTCGTCATGGCCGGGGCCGCCCAGTTCTTCACCGCCCCGGTCTCCGCCCACCTCGTGGGGCGGGCTGCCTATCGGAACGGCCGCGTCGACCGCAGGAGCCTCGATGTCGACGAGCTGTCCGAGGCCCTCGAGAGTCGCGACTGAGCCACCCTGCGTCAGCCGCGTTCGACGTGAAGCGGGCCTAGCGGCATACGGACCATTCCGTATGCCGCTGGGCTGGCTCCTCGGCGTGCGCGCGGTCTCGCGATGACCGGGTGAACGGCTCGGCGCGGGGAACGTACGGGTGAGCGGGAGCCCGCCGGTGTCGCGGCATGGTGAGGGCCTGATTCCTCTGCCGCTCAACCGGCGCGGTGAGCGGGCTCGGCCGGGGCCGGCGGGACGACGCGAAGGTACGGCTCACCCTGGGTCGGGCGCTCGTCCCGCGCCCCGCAGGCAGGCCAGAGCGACATGGCTCGCTCGGCCTGGGCGGTGATGGTCAGGCTCGGGTTCACGCCGAGGTTCGCGGAGATGGCTGCGCCGTCCACGACGTGCAGCCCCGGGTAGTTCCAGATGCGGTGGTAGGGATCGATGACGCCGCGCTCGGGCGAGCCGGAGATCACCGCACCCCCGAGGAAGTGGGCGGTCATCGGGATGTCGAGGATCTCTCCGATGCTGGACCCCGGGAACGCCCGCTCACCGGTGGCCCGCTGGAGTCGGCCCGCCAGAGCGCGCACTGCGACGTTGCCCTCGGGGATGTACGTCGGGTTGGGCGCACCGTAGCCCTGGCTCGAGGTGAGGCGCGCGCCGAGGAGACCACGCCGGCGTCGCACGTTGATGGAGTTGTCCGTCGTCTGCATGACGAGCGCGATGATGGTGCGCTCGCTCCACCGGCGTTTCGACAGCGAGCGAAGGAAGACGACCGGGTGGGCCACGGTCCGACCCAGGAACTTCGCCCACCGGGGCACCGGGCCGCCGCCGTCGATCTGCAGGATGGCGAGCAGGCCCATCGCGTTGGAGCCCTTGCCGTAGCGGACGTTCTCGACGTGGGTGGTCTCGTTCACGTGGAAGCTCGAGGTGATCGCGACTCCCTTCGTCAGGTCCATCCCGCGCGGCACGCCCGCTGTGGTCGCACCGGCGAGTGCCTCGGAGTTCGTCCGCGTGAGGTCGCCGAGCCGTTCGGAGATCCCCGGCAACGTGCGCTCCTTCATCGCATGGAGCAGCTGCGCGGTGCCCCAGGCTCCCGCAGCCACGACGACCTGGTCGGCCGTCACGGTCCGGCGGTTCTTGCCCCGCTTGGTCCAGCCGCCGGTGCGCTCGGTGGTCACGGCATAGCCGCGCTCCGGCCGCGTGGGATCGATCGGGCGGATCGAGGTGACCGTGCGCAGGGGCTCGATCGTCACGCCACGTCTCTCGGCCAGGGCCAGGTAGTTCTTGACGAGCGTGTTCTTCGCGCCGACCTTGCAGCCGACCATGCAGTTCCCGCACTCGGTGCAGCCGACGCGGTCCGGACCCTCACCACCGAAGAAGGGGTCCGGCACGCGCTTGCCCGGCTCGCCGAAGAAGACGGCGACGGGCGTCTTTCGGAACGAGTCCCCGACACCGAGCTCATCGGCCGTGTCCTTCATGACCTGTTCGACAGGCCCCCAGCACGGGTTCTCGACGACCCCGAGCATGCGCTGGGCCGTCTCGTAGTGTGGAGCCAGCTCGACCTGCCAGTCGGTGATGTCGGCCCACTGCGGGTCGCGGAAGAACGGCTCCGGGGGCACGTAGAGCGTGTTGGCGTAGTTGAGCGAGCCGCCACCGACGCCGGCGCCGCCGAGGATGAGACACTCGGGCAGCCGGTGGATCCGCTGCACTCCGTAGCAGCCGAGCCGCGGCGCCCAGAGGTAACGACGCAGGTTCCAGCTCGTGTCCGCGAAGTCCTCGTCCGCGAAGCGGCGCCCGGCCTCGTAGACATGGACGCGGTAGCCCTTCTCGGCCAGCCGGAGCGCCGCCACCGACCCGCCGAAGCCCGACCCGATGACCACGACGTCGTGGTCGTACACCTGCGTCATGTTCGCAGCCTAGACGCCCCGTAACCCGAAGGCTACCGCCGAGTAACGGACCCACAGCCCAAGCGAGCCGACCTGCGGGAGCGAGCCCAGCGGCATACGGCAGGAGGAACGGTCTACTGCCCGAGGTAGGGCGAGACGACCACCTCGACGCG